>CAIOIA010000050.1 GCA_903858295.1 uncultured Candidatus Peregrinibacteria bacterium
ATATCTCTCAATCCTCGAAATCTCTCGAATTCTCTCGTCGATTTTACCTGGCACTAGATTCCACTTCGCACGCTTCGCTCCCGGATTCATCCTGGTGACTACTTCTTCCTTCATCCTGCCGTCACTGCCTCTGACTTTTCTTCTAAATGTGGATTCCAAAGTCAGACATTCTGCTAATAATTTTCTTATTTGTACTTTCAGGGGATTATTTACCAGCCATAAATCATTCACCAGCTCAGTCAGTTCTGCTTTTATCTTAGCAAGCTCTTCGGGACTACTTATTTTACTCCATTCTTCTCCGACTTTCTTATCAACACCTGCGACTACCTGACGGATTTTCACAAGTCTCGGAATTTCGTCTTCATAGCCTTCGTGTATGTGGGCGATTCTATTTCGTGCGTCGACCAGATCGGCACGGAATAATTGTTTGCTACTACCAGCATGGGTAGTACCCAGAATATATCCGTCCTGTGATGCAAATGTACGCATGTAGCGATCTCCATATGGCCCGCGTTGCTCAAGAGAAAGCGGCGCTAAGCCGCCCATAGCCTTCTTGATTGGTTTTACGGCTTTTGTCTGAAGTTCCAACTTCTTCTGATATGTAGCTCTCCGTGGTGGGGAGAATCCTGTAAGTCCAAGATTTGTAAGCAATGTCGGCTTGACCTTGCCCGGATCTATCACCAGTCCGGACAGATCTCCCTGCTTCACTTCTTCGGAATCCAATTTATAAATAATTCTCTCTGTCGGAGAGACCAATATCTCTTCCGCCATCTTATGTCTCGTCCGCGGCGCGGCAGCGAAGGAATCAGGAGTGCTGGCCACAAAACGCTGTCTCATAAGTCTACGCAAATCTCCTGGCTTACCCTCCCGCGCCGCGGAGTTCTGCTCATCGGCCAGTCTGACATCTTCGGCTTCTTCATGAGCCTCCATCCTGTCCAGCCAGATTTTATTGCTGTGTAATTGAGCAACTTTGGCGCGCAGTCTCAGGGTGATGGCGCGAACATTTGTCAGAATTTTATTCTCCGGGAGGCGAGTGCCATGTCTATCATGAGTCAGCATTTGTAATTCATGGTCGGCTCTTCTGGTCCTGCCGTAGCTGATTTCTTTACCTTCTATGGTGTGGATAGGCTCATCATATTCCGGGACGAATATGGCGTAATTGCCTAATGCGTTCATAAATTCTCTTCGCACATCCTCAGGCAGACCGGCGAGCTCTCCGGCGATGTCGTATGGAGGCACTGGTGAAATTTGTGTTTTCCCGATAGGGGATTCGTGATCTGTGAGTGCCGATTTTCTACTGATTGAATTTCCCATATATATGAAAATAAATATTTATACACCACCGCCCAGTATTCCCGGGGACAATTCCTCAAGTCTGATTCTGGCTAAAGTCGATAGCATCATCACTTTGTTCACCGGTAAGCCTGTCTCTGCTGTCACCTCCGAAGTAGGCTTTTTCTCCATAAATATCTTGATTGCGACTTTCCGAATATCGCCACTGAGAATCTCCTCTATGGCTAATTCCAGATCGCTTCTGGTCTCTGCCACATGATGCTCGACACTCACCGGCCCGCTCTCCGCCGCTGATTCTATCTCTTCTTCTGCAGGTGGCAGCGCGGCAGTAGCTAACTTTCGCTTAGCCGCCCTCCTCACCTTGTAGTATTTATCATGATTTGATTTCACATCTGCGACTGATTCCATGATTCTCGCCCAATCCACATCCAGCGGCTTCGGATTACTGTCGAAGAATTCCTTCACTCGTCGGTTCATCAGCACATCATTTTCGAAATTCCCACTCAACTGTCTGATGAAATGCCTCGCTAGAGCATAGCCGTCCCGCTCATGTATCTCTTCCAGAAGGCCTGCTGATTTGGCTTCCTGCTCACTATCTCCTAAGACCGCCAAACAAATACGACGCCACATCTTCAAGATTTCCTTCTTCCCCAGAGTTACTCCATGCCTCCTCTGCAATTCCTCTGTTATCTGAGCTACCCGACATTTATTGTAATACACGCCTTGGTCCCATCCCATAGCCATATTCATCACATCAACTTCTATCGCATCCCATCCCTGGGATTCACAAAACTTTTCCCAGGCCTGCGGATCTTTTACCCGATAATATGTGGCATATTCCCCCGGGCCATCGCTCAATTTGGTAAATATTTTATCTAAAATCTGTCTTACTCTCTCCCTGCTAATATCGTAGATAGCAGCCACCTGCTCCAAAGTCAGCACATCCCCCGCACCGCCCGAATACAGGCCAATTCTCGCCCGTAATATGATGGCATCCTTCGGCGGCAGGGCGTCCAGTATCAGACCAAGCTTTTCAATTATTTCCTTCTCTGTGGTCAATTCCAGAACTCTCCCCAGATCTGATTTGTCGGGTATAATTTCGCCCAGGTTTGAGTCAGATGGATTATCATTTGTGCCACTTCCGGGAGCGTCCAGACTCTGCGACGCTACTCCATATGTCTTAGTCCTTATGCGATTCAGCACTTCGCTCCGCTTTCTCTTCTGGAAGAGACCGTCAATTTCTTCCTCTGATAGGGTCGGGTTCTTTCTAGTCAGTGAGGCTAATTTATGTCTAGCCTCCATGAAATGAATAGGAAGTCTGATAGTGGCATCCTCGCTGGAGGTTCTCCTGATATGCTTCTCTATCCAATATGTCAGATATGTACTTGGCGTGACGTCATACCTCGGCTCAAAACCGATAATTTTCTCCAAAACCATGAGATTCGCGTTGCCTATATTCTCTTCTACTCTCTGCATGCCACCCCATTTCTTGGCATGATACACAACGTATTTCAACATCGACTCGGAAAATTTATTCCTCGCAGATAGGTTCCCACGCTTAGCCATCATGATTTCTCCGCTTCTCAGCAGAATTTCCCTATAATTCGCCGGATGGGTGACGTCTCTCAAATCTCTAAAATATATATCCAGAATATTGCGTCTTCCTTTCAATTCTTCTCTTCTTGATGGTGTTTTCCTATCTTTCCCGTTCAACACGGCTCTGTGCAAGAACTCCTGCAGCATTGTCTCTCCTTCCCTTCTGAATGTGTCAGCAGTCACTTCATAAGCATCATCGACCTCTGTTTCTGCCGCTTTTCTGTCCTTCGTCTCAAAGGCTTTAATATACTCGTTGACCACATGTTTTCTATCTACGCATTTGAATAAACTTAAGAACACCACCACCCTTTGCTTCTCTGTGAAAGCTGGACTCTTCTCCATAATCCACAACAGGAAGTTCACGGCCAAATCATTCAACTGCTCGGCTTCGACGCCACCCGCAGCTGCTCTATGAAACATCTCAGGTAGCATCTGCATCCTGATGGAATCACTGGTCAGTGATACTATTAATTTTCTCATCTGGCTATCTGCTATCGCCGCTGCCCTTGCCTGCTCCAGCTTCGCATGACGCTTCATCTGCTCCTTACCAGATGGAAAGGTTCTGCCTGGCCTGAATTTCGGTACTCCATCCAGTTCGAAATTTTTGTTGTATCCGTAATACAATATTTTCTTTAGAGAAAGCCTTAATGCCGCTTTGGCGCCTATACTTTCCGGCAATCTGTCCTCTCTTCTCATCTGATCGGCCAGATCTAAAGCCTTCATAATAATTTCTCCTGGTCTCTCGTTTTTGGTCTCCGTCGCTATCAACTCGATCTGATGATACTGAAGAGTTTTCTGCAACTCCTCCTCCAGAAATTTCGCTGCACTTTCTTGGAAATTATCGTGTCTGCACCTCTCGTCATAGCCCCCCATGTCGTCAGCTTCATATAGGATGTCCGGCTTACCCAGAATCACATCGTCCTTCGCAACATCAGCTTTCTCTTCTTCCGGGATATCGTCGATTTCATCCTCTGTCAGAATTTCTTCCGCCCTACCGGTTGACGCCATTTAAGTTTGTTGACTAATTTATATGCAGCAATATAATACGGCAAAAATTATTTATCAATTGCATATGCAAGCAAGAACCAGTCTTATGACTTCCGCAGTGGCCGCTGAAGAAACCCCGGATATAGTACTTCCCTCACGCAAGCTCACTGTGAGAGTGATTAATGCCGCCTACAAGCGCGATGTGACGGCTCAAGGCGACACAGGACTTGGCGAGACAATACTCGGAGAAACCGGTTCACTGATACAATTACCCAGTCTGAAGGAAATAATCTGGAAATGCCCGATATCCTGGATTACTCCTAATCCAGATCAGCCACGCAGCTACTTCGACCCCAAGAAGATGCGGGAACTCAGACAGACTATATCTGCTGTAGGTCAGAAAGAAGCCATAAAAGTCGTGCCTTATGTCACGGATCAACAGGAAATAAAATTCTTCATTGTAGATGGAGAGAGGCGATACCGCGCCATTACTGAATTGGGTTTCGAGGAAGCCGATATACTGGTGGGGGATCAGAAAACCCTGGATGAAGTATTCGATATCTCACTGATTCTGAATATTTCCCGAGCTCAACACAATCCTGTAGAGATAGCCCGGGCTTTCAGTCGCCGTGTGGAAGCATTCGAAAACGATCCTGATCGTGATCAGAACAAGACCGTTATTCAGCTTGTGGCCGAGAAATTCGGTTTCTCCGATCAGAATGTCTATGCCCACCTGAGATTGCTCAAGCTGCCTGCGGAAATATTGAAATTAATCGAGAGAGGGGATCTGCCTATGAGCTCGGCGCTGGCACTACTACAAAACAGGATGAAGAAGCAAACGGGAAGCCCTGCGGCTGAAACTATCCGTCTCCAACAAATCGCCAGAATCCTCGTGGATCAGATCGCAGCCGGTCGTTATGATGCTGATTCTGAGGAAGAAGATAAGCCCAAACGCAAGCCTGGAAGACCATCCGGTCGCATTACCCACGAAATGATACAGGAAGCCAATCGTCAGGCTTTGGCCGATCAGGGGCGAGAAGTAGATGCACTGAAGCTGCAGACAGCAGCGGGACTGCTGAAAGCTCTCGGACATCTTGCCGGGCTGCGTGGAAAGCTCAGTGAACTACTACTCGGAAATAACCGTCCACTTACTGTCACTGGTCTTCGATCCATGGGGAAAAAGAAACCTCCTGAAGTAATACGGGATCAGATACTCGATGTGCGGGGTAAGCTGGATGAATTACTTGGTTTGGCTGAAGAAGCCACTCTCCCACCGAGACTGATTATCCCTGAAGGTAAGCCATCTTTTACTGATTATATAGCTAAACGCTCGAAGCAATTCGGCACTCTGACCCGTGAGAAATTGGCTAAATTATTGGCAAGTACATCAGATAATAATGGGCAAGTGATAACCTGGTTTGATATGGCCGAGAGTCTTGGTCAACCTGAACGTGAAATTACAGGCAACATCAGTCTTCTTAAACAGGAGATAGAAAATCATGGGCTGGATTTGCAGACTTTCCGCCTCCGTCGTAAAGACTCTCGAGGCGTATATGAATTTGTACCGGCTTATCGTCTCAGCTGGAGAGATGCGCGGCATCTCAATACAATGACATCGGAGACACTGAGCATAAGTAGCCAGACTGCACTCGACCGAAAATCCATTTGACAAGAATGGATTTGTATTATATTCTAGGCCGGTATTATTCAGAAGTTTAAGAACAGATTAAGGAGTTTACCAATAGATATTGCGACAAATTGCATTCTGGTGAGCTCACAGCGCTTATATATGCGCCCAGCTTGAATCCAGTTTAGATTTCGCAATTAAATTAAATATGTTTAAAAGTTCGAAACCGAGTTATGGCAGGAAACCGTTTGGGGGCAAATCTTTCGGAGGCAAGCCTTTCAAGAGACGCCCTGAGCCTGATTTTGATAAATTCGCTGTAGGTGGACCGGCTTCCGGGGGATCATCATCTAGTGGCGGTTCTCACAGCAGCTCTTCGAATGGCACCCATGGCGGCGCAGTGAAGCGTGGATTTGTAGCGAAAGCCGGCTTCGGTGGCAGTAGCTCCGGGCGTAGCAGCTTCGGGGATGGCACCAAGTCTTCCGGCGAGAAACGCGGATTCGATGGCGGCTCGAGACCTTCCGGCGAGAAACGCAGCTTCGGAGATGATGCAAAATCTCATGGAGACAAGCCTTCTCTGCCTAAGTCCGGATTTGTGAAATCCTCCGGGTTCGGGGGGGGGCGGGCTGGTGGCGGATATAGTAGTGGCGGAAATGCTGGTGGCGGGCGAAGCAGTTATGGAAGCGGAGGTGGAAGAGGATTCGGGGGAGGAAGTTCCAGCCGCGGTGGATTCGGAGGCGGAAGTCGCCGTCCGATGCAGAAAAGCCGTCGCATACAGGGAAGCACCATAGACCTCAAAATGCTTATAAATAAAGTAAGTGACGATTCTTTTATCCGTCCTGTAGAACATGTATTGCAGCATGAATTCAAGGATTTCCTGATAGATGATAGACTGAAGAAAAATATTTCCGACAAAGGATATATCAGTCCTACTCCTATTCAGGATCAGTCCATCCCCGTGGGTCTATCAGGTAAAGATGTGATAGGACTGGCCAATACTGGTACCGGCAAAACCGCTGCTTTCCTGATACCTCTGATAAATAAGATGTTACTGGATAGGGCGCAGAAAGCGATAATCCTGACTCCGACCAGAGAATTGGCCGCGCAGATTCATGATGAATTGAAGGACTTCGCCAAGGGATTTAATCTCAATGCGGTGCTGTGTATAGGTGGAAGCAATATCGTGGCCCAGGCCAGAATGCTGAAGAGTCCATATAGCTTCATCATCGGCACTCCCGGCAGAATTATGGATCTGATGAACAGAAAATGGATGTATCTCGATCGTTTTCAAAATGTAGTACTGGATGAGGCCGATCGCATGGTCGACATGGGATTTATCAATGATATGAAACTGATTCTCGGTAAATTGCCGAAAGTCAGACAGTCGATGTTTTTCACGGCTACTCTGGATAAGACTGTAGAAGGACTGATAGGACAATTCCTGACTAATCCGATAAAGATATCAGTGAAGACCCGAGATACCGCCGCGAATATCGAGCAGGACATTGTACACGTGCCTCAGGACAAGGAAGGCAAAATGCGTGTGCTGATAGAGCTTCTCGCACAGCCTGGATTTGAGAAAGTGCTTATATTCGGAAGAACCAAATTCGGAGTTGAGAAGATTTCGAGGGCGCTGATCGCAGCTGGCATCAAAGCAGATTCCATACATGGAGATAAATCGCAAAATTACCGTCTAAAAGCATTGCAGAGATTCAAACGAAGTGAAGTTCAGGTGCTATGTGCTACCGATGTGGCAGCGCGCGGCCTGGATATCAAGGAAGTAAGCCATGTAATCAACTTCGACGTACCGGCTACCTATGACGATTATGTACATAGAATCGGTAGAACAGGCCGCGCCGATAAGAAAGGCATAGCTCTCACTTTCGTACAGGGCAAATAAATACAATCTAAGCTAAGGGGCTTCTACAAGCCCCTTAGCGCTGACAGAGATAGTATTTGATGTACCCTGAGAAGAGCTCACTACTAGCGATCCATACTGCATGGTAGCTCCTATTAATTTGCTGAAATTTATCTCTGAACCTCCTCCATTCAGAGAGATATTTGTCAGTGTGAGTGGAGTCGGCAGAGTTATAATGAAATCATAAGAAGCATCTCTGGCAGCATAGCTTGAGCCTTTATACACTATCCATCTATCAGGGCTGCCATTTGTGTTGTGATTGAAGTAAACTCCCCACTGACTATCCCTGTATCTGGAGACCGACCTGATCTTCATAATTATTATTTTGATTTATCGTATTATTATACAACAAACAAGCGTGAGAAACAAGCCGAGAGATGGCGGTAATGACTTATTCTGGCCATAAGAAGGACATAGCTTTCGCTTTCGTCCAGAGCAAACAAATGGTATAAGGATTACGAGAGGTATTGATCTAAATGTTTATTAATACTCTTGTATAAATTTCATGAAAAAAGCCACCGATCTTGTAATTGATACTGAACGAGAGACTAGGGAAAGCGATAGAGTTACTGTGCCTCCTCCAGGGGCGGACGAACCTATGGCTTCATTGCGATATTTTCAGAGGCTTGATGATGAGACGACAGGAGAGTCTATCAACATGCTGGCCTGTCAGGATAGACTGCTAAGAGTATGGAGCGCCCTGAACAATAGGGAACTCAGGCCGGAGAAAGGATTTTATAAAAGTATTTTTCTTTTACCTTTTCCTACAGCTAAAGATGAGCGAGCCAGTATGAAAGTCTATGCGTTTGATCATTCTGATAATTTACCTGCCCTGGAGCATATTGCTGCTGAATTAATGGCTCTCACCAGCTTCAAAGATGGAGCTGCTGCCGAGAATTCTACACGTGAAGGACGCATCAATCTGATCAAAGCTTTGACTGAATATTTTGAAAGTTTGATGTCTAATCCTGTAGCAGAAGACTTGCCTATGGTCGACCTGAATGTCGATTATTCCGGGGCTTTGGAAATGATAAACAAACTCGATTTTGATTTAATCCTCGATGGGAAACGCCTGCCGAAATTCAGAGACGGAAGAGAATTTATCACCATTACTCCAGAATCAGCAGCTGAATTCAAACAGGAATTAGCCAGTTACTTCCTGGCAAATCACAAGGCTGTGAAAACATCTCCTGACGAAACCAATGCTGAGAGAATTATTTCCGGAATCAGGAAGAAGACCGTGGTTATCTAGCTGTCTAGCGATCCATCTTTCTACGGATGAATGCAGGAACATCCAATTCACTTTCGATGCTTTTCTGTGTGCTTGGATTACCTGATTCACTGTTTCTAGTAGCCGCGATAGCGTCTCCAGCTGTCATGTTCGAGCGGAGAGCGTTGTTTAGAGGCATGTGCTGGCGGAGAATAGTCGGCTTCTCACGAGGACTATCGTCAAATCCTGTGGCCACTACTGTGATCTTGATTTCACCAGTATATGAGTCGTTGATTACGGCTCCGAAGATGATGTTTGCATCCTGATCAGCTGCTTCTGTGATGATACGAGCGGCTTCATCTACTTCGAACATGCTTAGGTCGTTGCCGCCAGTGATATTGAATAGTACGCCTTTCGCTCCATCGATAGAGAGCTCGAGCAGAGGGGATTCGATAGCGGCTTTCGCAGCTTCGATTGCTCTGTTTTCGCCTGTACCGTATCCGATACCCATAAGGGCTGAGCCGGAGTTCTCCATAACGGCTTTCACATCGGCAAAATCCACATTGATCATGCCGTGTACCGTGATCAGATCTGCAATACCCTGTACACCCTGACGAAGCACATCGTCTACTACAGTGAAGGCTTCAGTGATAGGAGTTTTCTTGTCGATGATAGAGAGAATTTTGTCGTTCGGGATTGTGATCAGAGTGTCGACTTTGTTTCTGAGATTTTCCAGACCGTCTTCGGCCTGCTGTCTGCGGCGATTTCCTTCGAAAGAGAATGGCTTGGTCACTACAGCTACAGTGAGAATCCCGATTTCTTTGGCTAATTCTGCGATGACTGGAGAAGCGCCGGTACCTGTACCGCCACCCATACCGCAAGTGATGAAAACCATATCAGCGCCCATGAGGGCTTCGCGAATTTCTTCAGCGCTTTCCTCCGCAGCCTGACGACCGATATCTGGATTGGCTCCCGCTCCTAGGCCACGTGTAGTAGCTTTACCGATATTGATTTTGACGTTTGCGTTCGAATGATGAAGAGCCTGGGCGTCTGTATTTATGGCGATAAACTCGATGCCATTCATATTGGATTTAATCATTCTCTCCAAGGCATTGTTTCCACCTCCGCCACAACCGACTACTTTGATGCGGGCGATAGGGGAGAGACCTTCTGGCGTAACCTCCATTGTTCTTTTCCCTAATTGGCTGGAACCGGAGAAGAGGTTTCGGAGAGAGTCTTTTTGATGATTGTTGATTGCCATATTTGATTAGCTAATTTATTGCGAGGGGTAATTATTAACCTTTGTTTGATAAGCTGTCAATAGTATTTCATAGTTCGTTGGCCTTGCAGCAAGCCTCTCTACTATCATGGGAAAAGGCTTTTGAACCAGTCCTTCACTCCACCCAGGGATTTCTTGATACTGATACCCTTGAAATTGAAGCCGTAGGAGCGATGCTCTAGGCGAGAACCCCAGAGGATTAGGCCAATAGCGGTAGCATACGCCGGATCGTCGATTTTATCAACCACTCCATCGAAATTCTGAGGGAATCCGATTTGTACAGGCAGATTGAGAGTTTCTCGAGCCAGATCCAGAATTCCAGGCATTTTCACGCTTGCACCCGTAAGTATAGCGCCTGCCGGTAGCATCCCATCGCGGTTAATCTTAGCCAATTCATCGCGTACCAGAAGGAAAATCTCATGGTATCTCGCCTCGATAATTTCTGACATGTGACGCTTGGCGACTTTCTGTGTGTCGATCTTACTGACAAGTGAGAGATCAATAATTTCCCTTTCGTTGACGTCCTGAGGAGTACAAGTGCCATATTCAATTTTGATTTTCTCAGCCGTGTCGATAGAAGTGCGCAGCCCGATGGCAATATCATTGGTGACATTTTCTCCACCTACCGGGATAACTGCTGTGTGAAGCGTAGTACCCTCCTCGAAGACCGAGACTGAAGTGCCACCCGAGCCGATATCGATCACGACTACACCAAGCTCTTTCTGGCGCTTGGACAAAACGGCTTCGGCTGATGCCAGACATGAAGGTATGATATCGTCGATGTCGACTCCGGCCTGCAATACGCATTTCTCTATATTCTTGACCGCTGGTACCAGACCAGTGATGATATGGGCTTCCACTTCGAGACGGATACCTGTCATGCCCACAGGATACTTGATGCCTTTCTGCTCATCGACAGTAAATGATTTCGGAATTATACGCAGAATACGGCGATTGGAAGGGATAGACACTGCCTGAGCGGCTTCCAGCACACGATCGACATCGTCTTCGGTAATCTCGTTTCCGGCGTGAGATACGGCGATAACGCCCTTCGAATTGATGGATTCGATGTTATTGCCGCCTATACCGAGGAACACATGATTTATAGGCTCTCCGGCCATTCTCTCGGCATCCTCAAGTGAAGAAGAGATGCTGTTAATAGTCTCCTCTACATCTATGATAGCGCCCTTACGCATGCCCGTAGAAGGAGCAATACCCACGCCAATAATATTCGGTACCTGGGAAGATTCTTCGAGAGTTCCCACGACGGTACGAATCTTCGAACTGCCGATATCTAAACTCGCAATTACTCTTACTTTAGCCATTGTTTATACTAATAGGAGTTGTGAATTTTTGTTTTTGTTAGCCTGGTCTTGCCGTCCTGGTGCGTATGAATGAGACAAATGTAGACAGGAGTGGACAGGTAAAGACAGGCTTTTTCTATCGAAGAATATATAGGAAAGTTTGGCTGAGGGCAAATTATTGGGTGGATAAAATTGCTAAGATTTAATTTGCTGTTCTTGACCAGTTCGTGGATGGTGCTTTTTAGAATAGGCTGGGTTGTTTCTCGGCTTGCTGGTGTGCGTCCAGGAGCGTAGCTAATTGATTGATGTTTTTTTCAAGTGACTGGAAGCCCAGATTATGAAGTGCTTCGCGGATTGGCTGAATTTCCAGTGTGTGCTGCTGTCAGGCCTCTAGATCGAGCTTAATAGGCATGTCGCGGATTATTGTGGCCATTTTCTGGCTTAGGTAAGCCGTGTCGCGGTTTTCGGAAAGTTTCTTCTGTTGGCCTGCCGAGAGCTCACTGATATGGGCATATATATTGTCG
>CAIOIA010000051.1 GCA_903858295.1 uncultured Candidatus Peregrinibacteria bacterium
AAATCCCCTTCATCCACAGGCGCCTATCACCGCGCGCGTCAGTATATCCACACCACAATTCACCCAACTCCGCCACAAGAAAAAACACAAACAAAATCAGTATCGCTAATTCCAGTACATTTATCGGCACGCCAGCGATGTCCAGCTTCACCAGATAAAGCGGGAAAATCAGCGGCAGATAGACCAGCCAGGTGGTCGGCCTCAGTAAACACCTTAGTGAAAATTTATTTTCCATAGATAGCGAAATTCGCTTATTCGATCAGATGAGATCTTATCGATCTACGCGCGCGGCTGCGCCGCGCGCGTCCCCAGTCTATTGATGTTTATCCTTATATTTCTCCAGCTGATCTCTCAGCTTGGCTTCGATGATATCTATCCCCTCTTCCGCAGATATACAGTTCGTCTCAGCGCGAAGCGTCTCGTGAGGGACGACCACAGTCACGGCGAGGACGATTTTCTTATCAGTGGAGAGATGTTCCTGATATTCGATATCGACTTTCACGGATACACCCGGATCAGCCATGACTTTGTAAATCTCCAGACCGGAGATTTTGGCTGACATATAATCTTTCTGATGATCGGAAAGATTGAAATGCTTCTGATGAAAATTTATTTGCATATTTTTTTGATTAAATTCGGGGAAATTATAGTAGCTGTTTGCAGAATTAGCAATTTTTTGGTACAATACATAGATAACTTTTTATACATAGTGTATGTCGACCGCTCACACATCACCCACCCAAGACCAATCCGCCTCATTCGCCGAACGCACGGCAGCCCGTGTCGCTCAGGAAAACATCTGGCAGGAATACAACGCCGAAGCCGAGTACAACGCCTCAAGCATGCTGACAAGCCTGGAAGAGCTCGCGAAGCTGGCATTCCCCATGGACGCTTTCAACAGCAATGCCTATCAGGAGGCCATAGTCACCTCTCTCACGGCCACCATTTCTCCGGAAGTAGGCGTAAGAGATTTCTGGGAAGCACTAGAGAAAGCCGGCTGCAAGAAGCTCAGAATCATAGGCGGCCACCTAAACTTCTTCGACTCGCAGGACGCCAAGATAGACATAACTCCGTACACCCAGCCGATAATCTTCGAAGCACATTCGAGCTTCTACAAGCAAAGACTACTGGAGCGCGAGCAGCGCATACATGAAGCCAAGACACAGTTGCAAAGTCTGCTGAAAGAGATACACCGCAGATAGCCGCGCCGCCGAGATCACCTCGCTGCAAAAGAGCAGCCCAAAACCAAATCAAATAAAAATATAAGACCAAAAACACATGACTCTAGAATCACTCCCACAACAACCACCCCAATTACCTAAGGACATTCCTGATTTGAAAGATTATACGAAAACTGTTGATTTCAAGGTTAATGATTCGGCACAAACACTCAAAGATTTAGCACAAAAGGATGAAACTCTTGCTGAAAATTTTCAACAAGCAATCGTGGAGAGCCTAATAAGACAAGGATACCCAGAATCACAATTTTCAAACTTCTGGAACATAATGCACTCTGACGGCTGTACCAAGGTAAAAGTCGAAAACGGCCTCATCAAATTCCTCAAAATCGAAAATGGACAGGAAAAAGAAATTGCTCCAAAACTCACTGTAATACCTATCCGTATCGACATTACTAAATTCAATCCGTGCATCCCTCATGGAGAGTATTACGATTCAACAAAGCAAAAAGTCAGTCTAAAGAAAGGACATGAGACAGAGACCGTCACAGTAGACCAAATCGTAAAATTCGAGAGAGAAGGAACCCAAATTACAGTTATAAAACCGACTGAGGAAACTGCAAGAACAGCCACTTTCAAACCAAACCAAGAAGGGAAGCTTAAAGCCTACTATGATGATAAACAAAATGAAATAGTCAAGATCTATGATGGCTATATAGTCAAAATCGCCAGACCAGAAGTGACAAAATCATCAGCCACAAAATCAACCGAAACAAACGAATCATTCGGCAAATATCTCTCCGCCGGCAAATATAAATATGTTGATCCACCGAGGAAAGACGTATTTACCGCCGAAGATTACATCAACGCTGCTCTTCAAATCGCCCAAGTCCCACCGAAAACATTACCGACCCTCACAGAGAATCCAAATCTCAAAAAACTCAGAGAAAATTATCCGGAATCCGACCAACAACGCGTCGAGAAATACACCGCCTTCCTCACAAAACACAACGCCATCACTGCAGAAAGCATCAACCTCCTCGTAGACACCAGAGAAGCTGAGGCCAAAACTAAATTTGACCAGGACAGTCGGAAACGGGAGACAGATAAGACAGCCAGAACTACAGAATTCACCAAAACCCGCAACAAATACTTGAACCCAGATCAGATCGGCAGTCTCCTGAATAAACTGAAATTCGTAATCACAGACCCGAAACTTCTCGAAGCCGTGAAAACTCCTGAGAAATGGCGTATAGCCTGGAATGACGATAGTATAGAAGGCCTGAAAGCACTCAAAGGAATCATCACTTCAGAACCGGAACTTTTCGGAGACTATGCCAAAACCGAGAGCCTGATTCGAGATAGAATACGTGCGGCAATTTACAATAGCAACGCTTCACAAATCGACTTCGAAGATTTGATCGACAATATTCTTCAAGTCCGCATGCCTTCTTTTGCGGAGAAATCAACACCGGAGGCAATATCAAAACTGACTAATGGAGGAGCTAAATTTACAACCATTGAAACAATCAAGAAAACAAATCTAGATGAAGTGAGAAAAGCAGACGGTTTCCTCAAGAAACTCGGCACCGAATCATACGAATCAGCCTATGTCAGACAACACGATGAATCTAATCATGCTGTATGGTTAAACTTCGTTTTCGAAGGCAAAGGTTACACAGTCAAAGTCAATCCTGACGGGGCAATTAGCGGTAACACAATTAATATATTTTATTTGAATACAGAAACACCGTACGCCAAAGGCAGCGGTTATGATAATAGTTATGGATACACTATCTCCACACTTACGACAGGCAGCTTCGAAGCAAATAATAAAGTACAGGCAGATTTCCGCGACGCAGTCACCCCACCTATGACATACTCTCGCCTGGTTGATGTCTACAAAGCAAATTTCAACCTGGACGGTACACCGAAGACAAATATTCCAGCAGCATTCCAGGAGAAGATGAACAACATCATCATAGGCGGAAACCGTTTCTTACTTCAGCTCCGCGACATGCAACTCACCGAGAAATCCACCGGCGATCTAGGCAGATATAACTTCGCTGAAAATCGTCGTGGAGAAGTGACAGATCAAGCCTTCCTAGACATCGTAGGTAATGATAAAAAATGGGCAGCAGAATGGGCTAAACCAACCCGCGAGACGACAATGTTATTAAAAAAGGCATTTGAGGATGATGCTGTATTGAGATTGTCAGCACGGGCAGCCATCGATGACACAACACTGGGTAAACGCGTCCAAACTGCCGTCACAGACCTCAAAAACGAATATCTCTACATCGACGATGTGATTGATCATATATTGGCAGGAAGTATGAGCATGCCATCTCACGCACCTGAGGCCCGAGATTTGTCTAAAGACCTGGGCATTGGCGCAAAATTCACTGAATATTATCTCTCCCAAGACATCAAGACTGATTCAGATCAATGGGCCATGTTAGTATTAAAAGCTCTGAGCGGCCAAGGCACTACAGGTGAAGCTCTTGACAGAGCAGTCGTAAAATTTCAAGACAAAAACAAAACCGTCATCACCACCACATTCGATAATCATATATACACACTGGAATTCAAGAAAGGCGGAGGTCTGACACATATGATAAAGATCCAGACACCTGACGGCCAAGCATATCCCGACTCACACGGCTACGACAATTCTGAAGAATTTGTCGGCAATATGACTGACACAGACGCACCGAAAATACTCAACTGGTTCCGCGAGGCTGTCACTCCAACCCTCACAAGCTCCAGCAAATTCCGTGCCGAATATGCCCGTATCTTCGACGCACAGGGAAATCCTAAGCCCGGAGTCTCTCCGGAAATCGCCGATCATTTCCAGGCCATCATGCGCGCCAGCAACAGGCTAGTAATGGCTTTCGAAGGAAAATCAATACAAGACAGCCAGGCAAGAGAAGCCAAAGAAAACAGCGAAGGCACTTATGCCAGCCAATTACTGAGAAATGCCAAACTTGAGACTAAATCCTATGGTTGTACAGGAGTGTTTAATGCTGACGATATATATAATAATTATAAAAGTGATCAATTATATTTTACTCGCACCACTACATCAATAGACAAATCCGTCGGTTTACAAATCCAGGATTCAATTCTTGGAGATCCATTATCTCTCAAAATTCAGAACGATGTAAATAAACTTAAATTATTCAGAGCTATTTTCCAAGTATATACTTTACCAGAACTAATCAGCCAAGGCTGTATAAAGAAAGGCAATACCACCGTTCCACAAAACCAACCATTTCCAGAATTCTATGTGATTGATTCATTACCGACACCAGGTTTAGGTACATGGCTCCAAGAGAAAACACCTCCAACCGACCCAACCAACTTCGAAAAACTGATTGCAAATCATCTCGACCTATCCATTCCTGAATACAGAGACAGATTAAATCCAAATGCACACCTGTCACGCATCGCCTCATTCTTCTTCCCTGAGCGTAACTCGTCCGGGAAATACGAAGATGTCGAAGCCAAAGTCAACATCGTCGAATCCGAGAAAAACTTCGATTATAATTTCGCACATACTCAGTTCCTCAAGGAAATAAGCGAGAAAGAAGGTATCAGTAGCGACAAAATGCTCGCCAAACTGAAAGAATATCTGGAATTATTTACACGAAAATTTGACGAGAGACATCCAGACATAAATGACAAAGCCAGACAACAAAAAAAACTATTCAATGATAAATTTCAAAACCCAAACAATAGTCTTGCCACAATAGAGACTCTGGAAACTTTGATGAAATCACCTGACAAAGATATCTTCATCTGGGCCATCCGCGACGGCTTCCTGCGTGCACATGAGACAAAAATCGACACACAACACACAGACGCCATAGAAAACATGAAAAATTCATTCAAAGAATGGAAACAAATCCTGGAAACATCAGGCGAAATGAAGGAACTAGAGAAAGCCCTAAGAGCCCAGGGAATCCCGGAAAGTGAAATTCCTCTGGTAGTAGAGAAACTTTTACCAGTCTGGTTCGGACTCGGAGTTGATACGAGCAATGGTACATTTGGGGTGGCTGCAGGATATGTCCACCAAATCAAACTCGGCAAAAATGCTGAATATGGAATAATCACTATAGGTGGCGGCGCAGGAGTTGGTAGAAGCTTAAATGGTATTGCCGTCGGTCCCGCAGCGGCTGCAGTATACAAGACCCCTCATTTCGGACCTTTCTCACTATTCGGCGGGGGCGGAGTAGGACTAGGTATAGATAGCAGCGGTCTCAGTCTCGGCGGTGCAGTAGGAGGAGGCATATCCATCGAATGGGGCACAGTAGGCGCTACCAAGATCTCATCCGATATCGGAGTCGCTTATGTACCAGGCATGCCTTTCCCTCTCCCTGGAGTCACAGTACATTTCGAGAAAAACCATGAAGCAAGTGAAGCCAGGCTGATAGCAGAAGCCAGAAAAGGGTACGAACTGGACGTGACTGACAAAGCGTTGAAATCAGCAACAACCGATAAAGCAAGAGTAGAAGCAATCGCCAAGAACATTCTATTTTGCCAAGCATACGCGAAATCTTACGGCAGTCCTGTAGAATATTCACCTGAAGCCCACGTAATAGCCAAATACAAACAATTCGAAGACAGTCTCACAGAGACAGTTCGCAGCAATTATAACCCGGCGCTTTTCCTGAACATCACCAAGCTTACAGTCGGCTTCGGTATAGACCCAGAATCAGGCAAATTCATATTCCTGGTCGGAGGCACTCTGATCACAGGCCAAGAAGCCAAAGTCGTCGCCCTCGAAGGTAAGAAAGCTGCAGTCATGGATCAGGAAATTCAGCTCTCTCAGATGCGCGAATTATCCAGAAGATACAATGCGGGAGAAATATCGCAAGACAGTCCGGATCACGCTGAAGTTGTAGAATTAATCCGAGCAGGTAAATTACTGGTCATACCCGGAAGCAAAGATGTAGCGATATATATGCCGAAAGGAAATATTCCAGCTACTGCCGAGACTCCAGCACCAGATCGTCAAAATCCACAAAGCAAAAACATCGAAAAGAGATTCAATTCCATATTGACTCCGCTCAACCTACAAGTCGTCTTCGACGAATCCAAGAAATTATTTGAACTCAAATTCCTCGACTGGAATAATCACACCAATTATGACATCGCAGTCGACTCTCAGATGTCGAAGGGTGGAATCATCGTAGACGGTGGACATATATATCTGGCCAAAGACTTCACAGACAAGTCTACTCTAGCCATACTACGCTCAGACTACGAATACACGCATGAGAAAGAAGGCAAGCTCTATCACTCCATCATCACGATCAGCGACTCCCCTCTCACTCCGGCACACGACATATATAATTCCGCGCAGCAAATCCTCTCCTCGAAGGGCGGCAATTGGTTACCACAGCAAGGATCAGGATTCGATAAGGCCGCTAAACCACAACCTCGCAAATTCTTCACAAACTTAGGAGGATCCCGTCAATACCAATTCGACGAAGCCAAATTCAATGAATACATCAGAGGCGCGAAAGCTACAGTCGATAACCAGGAAACCCAAAGCTATATCAACGCCCTCACCATCACTCCGGAGGAGAAAGGCAAAGCAGATGAGAATACATGCGCCACCTTCGCTGATAAATTCCTCAAGGCCCACGAACACGATTACCGCATCAAGAGTAATAGAGAATCAAAAACCAGTGATTTCGGAGATCTAAACAAACTTATCATCACCGACTGGAAAACATCACACAATAACAAAGAACCAAACACAGCCGAACTCATTCTGATCAGATTGAAAATCATGGACGCTTCATTCATCGAGCTCGGTCCGAAGGAATTACAGGGCGCAGATCGCCAAAAAGCCTTCGAAGCCCGGCTAAACGAGACAGAAGAGAAAATCCTCAAGCCTAGATTCCGCCAGCTTATAGCAGACAACCACTCTAAATTCGCCAAGGGCAATCCGAACTTCATACAACACACAGCAGAAGAATTATCGAGAGTAATTCTGAATAGAGTCAGAGGAATCAATGTCAACGAGACAGGAAAAGGCACAACTCTCTTGAAAAACATAGATCGTACCTCCACAGTCGCAGGTACTATGGGCATACTCGGTCTCCGCGGCAATGTCTACGGAGCTGACACAGGAGAGAAAGAAAAAATGCTCGGCAGCAGCGAAAATTATTTCGAGGCACTGAAGACTGATCCTTCGGGATATGCAGCCGACATCGCCCGCCTGATATTCGAGGAAACCAGTAAGATGCCGCAAGGAAAAAACTTCACTGACAAGACAACCACAATAGAACTTACTAATAGTGCACCCGAAATACACGACCTGCTCCGTGCCGACTTCTCTCAACAAATCATCTCAACTCTGTTCGTCCCGGAGAGTAGAGACATATTCAGCATACCGGAGCTGCGTACTGAGATACTCAGACTGGCTTCACAGAAAGACAAATTGACATTTGACGCTAAGTACCCATCAGCTCAGGCTCTGAAGGAGTTCCAGGCTCTACTCCACGCCATCCGAAACGCCGAGATGACAGGCGAGAAAGAATATATCCCGACCTCAGCACCGAATCTCCGCTTCGTACTCAATCCGGAAGTCCGTGATGGCGTATACGAGAAATGTACCAATTACTCCATGTGGATCAAGGAAGACATCCGCCTGGAACTCCGCTCAGCGCAAGCCGCCCCAGACATAGCCGCCGCCTACGGTCTCAGCACAGCCATCACAGTCCCATCCACACATCAGGAGATAGGCACGATATCTGCAGCAGCCGCAGTAGCGGTGAAGCCACCAGAAACCCCACCGGAAATCACTACACCAGAAACTCCAAAAGCAGGGACTGGAAGTAGTACAGATGTTGATACTTCAGTCAAAGGATCTCCAGGAGCCAAAGCATTGCCTAAAGGTAAAACCATAGACTCAACGAATTAATAAACAAGAAATATAATACGTAAACCATGAAAAATCTACATCGAATTATCTTGAGCACTCTGATTGTATTCATATTCACTGCCTCATTAGTCCAGGCTGGATATACCCCAATCAGTAGAAATGCATGCGCACTAAGCATACATCCATATAACGCAAGTGCCATTGGTAAAGACATTCTCAGTGAGACAGATTCTTCTTGGTTCAATATCTTTAAAGATGGAACTGTACAGTGTGACTCTCATGTTATCTATCCAGATGCATATACTCCACAACCACTAAACAAATCTGATGCACCGTTAAAGAATATAGCTGGTATCACTGATAAAAGCGCACCCGCAACTATTCATGTCCACAAATACTTTGATGACTCTACACAAGATGATTACTATTACAGGTCCTTTACTGATTCATTCCAAATAATTCTAGAAAGTGATACTTTGAAAAACACAGATCTAAGTCAATTAGTCTGTTACTCACCTGGTGAAGGTGGAGTCGTTAGAACAACTCCTAATTGTAAAGGTACTCTAAACGACTGGGGTGGTACTGAAATAACTTTCGACGCAATTACAGGCATTATTAACTGGAAATTTGCAACTAGTGGATCAGGCCGACCAAGATTGTATGGAATTGATTCAGGTTTACATGGTCGACCAAACGTGCCAGACACAAATAATGAAGAGAATCGCAAATTAGAATTCGGGGTTAAATTAGTCTCAAAAAATGTTGGAAGCGAAATATGGTCAGCCACAACCACATCACGAACTCTTGTACGCGATCAAGCTATTTCGACAAAATCATTACAACTTGTAGCAGAGAAAGATCCAGACAATATAGATGGCTGCAAAAACGACGGAAAATCTAACAGCAATTACGATTATAATTTTTGGTGCTCTCTACCTGATAGTTCAATTGGTTCATCGACCAAAATAGAGCAAAAAGATGTAAACTTTTACTCTATAAATGGAAAACTTTATGACATCATTAAAAACTATTATTGGAAACAAATAGGTGTAGTTGCGACCGTCTGGCAAAAGCCTCTCCCCCCTCCCGAAGCCCCAGAACTCGCCTGCGCCGACCTCCAATGGGACGGGCCTTTTACTGACAAACAAGCTCCAAAATCCAGAGTGATTCAAGTCCCAGTCCTACCACTCGCAAACGGCCTACATGAAGGCGAATCCGCCACTATGAAATTCAAAACCACTTATGAGCAGGGCGCTGGCAAACAGAGACAGCTCGAATACTACTGGGTCTCATTCGCTGGAGCAAACAGACCAACCTGGTTCGCGAATGACGACCTTCAAGCAGGACTCCCGGCCAGACTCCTATCCATAGCCCACGCCGCCATTCCTGCAGTAAACATCTCAGGCCCGCTTTCTGACCAACTTCAATCCGAATTCGCCGCTATAGTTAATCTCGGCAAATTCAAAAATGACATAAAGGACAATGACATCCTGAAAGTAAATCCTCTCCACCAGAGCGCAAAAGCCAACCACGCCTGGTACTCCGGCGGATCCGCAGGCGTCACTCTGGGCATACAAGCCTTCTATTCCGACGGCAAGGAAGTCAAGGGTGAAGGCGCTTTGGTGAAAACCCCGGGCGGCGACATCAGACAAAAAGCCGAAAAATGCCACAAAGAAATCACAATTCTCCCTCCTCCCGCATCTCAGTCCAAATGCGTCGGCCTTACTATATCCCCCGACTCCATCAAGCCACTCTCTCCAGTCACATTCACGGTCACTCCGAAATTCTCTCCAGCCGGAGCCTCCATGCCGCTCAATTATTACTGGCAAGCCGACAACATCATCCAAGCCTCTCCACTATTAAATCCAAAACCTTCACAACCAGGCAAAGGCCCTAACGCACCGAACGACAAAGACGGCGCAATGGCTCAGGACCTGGCCGGCAAAAAAGATTTCGGTAAATTCCAGGATTCAGCGAAAAGCCCACTAGCACCCACTAACCCATACCTGGAGACAGTAGACAATCAGACCTATTACACAGGCGGTCCGGCTCGCACGACTATCTCCGTCCAGGCTCAGGACAAAGACGGTAAAACTCTCCCAGGCTGCGACGCCAAGCTCTATATACCGGGTCTGCCATCAGAAGCTATTTGTAAAATTCTCAAGGCTCAATTCACTGAAGCCGGCAAACCGGTCACCATAGATCAGCTCGCCGCAGATAAGACTTACAATATCAGCATAGACAAAGCCGCATCAGTACAGACAGACGGCACACAAATTTCCAAATACAGCATTAGCATTTTCAATCCAGCCGGTAACCCAGGAACTCTCGATGCAGATCCGTCCAATCCCGCCAGCTGTAAGGATTCTCACATACTCTCGGATTACATGAAGCCACCGCACATCACAGTCTATACTTCAGTAGATTGCCGCTACAATTACACTGCACACGCAGGCGACACTATCACTCTCCAGGCCAATCCGCATGACAATGTCCCGGCCTGTACCATCACGCACACAATTCCCGTCCCTCCCCAGTCAGGGGAACAATGTCTGGCTCTGAATCTACAGGTAAACGGCCAATACACTCTGAATCCTCTGCTTACCACAGGCGAAAGTTACGCATTACAGGCTTCACCGGTCACTACGAAAGGAAATCCAATTATCAATCTCTCATGGACTGAGAGCGGCTCAGGCCAACTAATCGGCCAAGCCTCCAACCCAGGCATCTGTCCTGCTATCATCGACAATGGCACAGTAGTCACGCCTAGTTTCTGCCGATATATCTATGCCGGCGCCAAATCAGAATCAGATGGCTTCTCGGTACAGGCTGTCCCTGATGATGGCATTGCGAATTGTAAAGCTGTCGCCAAAGGCTTCGTGAAGCCACCGGAAACTCCTTTCTGTCTATATCTGGATCTGAGTCACAATAATCTGGATGTATTCGATGGTAAGCAATCCGATCTGACAGCAGTGGTAGTGATGAGTGATGGAAGTAAATACAATGACAAAGTCCGCTTCACCAGTTCAGATGGAAGTGGATCATTCAATGGAGGAATTAATCCTCTAGACAGCGGCACAAGCAATTTCCGCTCTGGAACAGACCCTAATAATTCCACAGGCACAGTAAGTTTCGCTGACGGTACAGCAGGCCAGACCAGCCTAAACATATTCCTGGCTGATACTCAGGTCAAACAATCCGCAGCCTGCCAAAGACAACTGAATCCAATCGCGAAACCACAGTACAAATGCGAAAAGCCACCGACAATCACTCGTAACGGCAACACATTCACCGCAGAAGGCGGCGACAGTGATCAATATTGCTGGACTATCACAGGAGAAGGAAATCCTCTCTTCACCAATAATCAAAATACAACTACAGGCCAGAGTGTAGTCCTGAATGACGCGAAAGCAAACAACTTCAACCTACACGTCGAAGATTGCAACCCAGCCTTCAGAAATTTCTGTTCCGACGATTTCTCAGCTGAGAATACGCCGAAGATCGAGAAGAGAATAAGTAAAGATTCCCCTCTCCACTACACAACCAAAATCAATTATTCCACCAAGGGTGATAAATTAACTGAAACAATAAATTATTCCATCAAATTCACTCCATCGAATGTCAAGGAAGGTTACACCATGACCGCGAAGATCTATGACCCGGCCTTCACTGGCACCATACAGGGATATAGCACACCGGCAGAAGGTGGAGACAAGGCCGCAAGTGGTAAAATTGATTTCTCAGATATAGCCAACAATATCAAAGTTACCCAATCCACATCGAACTTGATTCCCCAGTCATCAGATATTCCAGTTTGTAAGCACGCCACTCCTATCGACAAATGTTACGAAATCAACAATTCTGGCTTCCTTCAAGTGCAGGGAATCACAGACGCTGCTCCTATTACAATCGAATACTCTGGTGTGATGACCTCAGGAATAACCACAGCAGAATGTCAATCAGGCAAAGCATGCAATGAACAATTCATCAATCAATCTTATGTCACAGACATGCAGTTCTGCCAAGAATCAACCGACGCAAACGGGGTCACCATTTATCCATGTACAAGCGCGGAAAAACCAAGCGATCAAGTTTGCCAATTCTTCTACAATGACAAGGGCGAAAGAGTGGTAAATGGCCCGGCCGAAGACTGTGATATGCCAGTCTACACCATAGCCTCCAACACCACACTCGCAGAACTGGTCTGCCAATACTTCCTCACCCGTGCCAGCGGCGATGTATTCCTCGAAGATCAGCTGACTTACGGCATCGACGTCTCGAAATGTTATCCATTCAAGAATGTCTCTTCTACAATAGTCACTCCAGCGAAGCCTATAGAAGGGCATCTAGCCCAGACAGGTACATCGTCAGTAGTAAACATAAACCATGAAATCTGCTCAGCCGGACAATCTGATTTCGCAGGCCTGAAAGACAAAAATGGACAGAATCTTAATCCAGAACAAATCACAGCCCTCAGCGAATTATTCGGAGCCAAGCTCACCACTCTCTCTTCTCAAATCTGTGAAGTAGGCCTGGTACCAGGCTCAGACTGGGACAAGGCCACCATCAGCGCCGCGATAGCGAAGAACATCGGCAAACTGACCAGATGGGCGTCAGACACCAAACCAAACAACAACATTTCAGATTTCCAGACACTGCTCACAAATGCGCCAGGCGGAGTATACTACTACGAAGGCAATGGCAATGACACAGTCATTATCGGAAGCACAGGAATCCTAGGCAGCACAGGCCTCGACATCCCTGAAGGCAGCGGACCTATCACAATCATCGTGAAGAACGCCGACCTACAAATCAACGGAAACATAAGCTACAAAGCAGGCACTCCAGCCACCGATCCAAGACAAATTTCTTCACTCGGCGTCATCGTCCTCGATGGAAATCTCTACATTGATAAGGATGTAAAGACGCTCGCCGGCGCATACTTCGTCCAGAGATCAGATCCTACAGAATTCGGCAAAGGCAACATTTTGTCAGGCAAACAGCACTCACCGGAAGAATCATCCACTCCACTGACAATATACGGCTCCATCTACGGCAACATCGGCCCACTGTTCGATAAACGCACAGGCTCCGGCGACATCGCCCAGGATCAGGGTGCTATCACCATCCGCTACGACCAGCGCATTATCCAGAACCCTCCTCAGGGTCTAGCAGAAATCCTCGGCAACTTCAGCCAATCCCAAGTAGCACAGTAGTAGTACAACAGCGCATTAACACAGCACCAATCCCCTCCTCACCGAGGGGATTTTTAATCTATTTTTTACTTTCATTTAATCCCGCCCATCTAATCTGAAATCACAATATTTTAGATAATATGGGATTCAAGAAAAACCTGGAAGAACTCATGTCCGAACCAAACGAAATGTCCTATGCAAAAGTACAGAATATTTTGTTTAACTACGGTTTTCTATTAAGAAGTATACGAGGAAGCCATTTCACCTTTAATCATTATTTATTCGGAAGAATTACATTTCCATGCCATAACAACAAAATCAAAAAAACCTATCTAATGAGAATTAAATATAATATACTTTCAAAGAACAATTATGCTTCAAATGCTTAAATACACAATTGTTATCGAAGATATCAGCGGAGGAAAAGAAGAAGCTTATGCTGCCACTATTTTAGGGACTAAATACCCGATAATGGAGGCCATGGCTGACACTATTCCGGAACTATTCGAAAGTATACAACTGACTTTGGAAGGCATTGACGATTAACTACAAACACACCTTCGTCACCAGCACCTCCATCTCCCGCACCAGCTCACTCTGATCAGCGGTTGAGACCTTGATACGGCCGGTCTTGAAGCCGGAATCCATATCCATCAGATTCCGATATATTTCACGGATTTTCTCAGGACTGAAGCCTCGGGCTTGGGCGAAGACTTTGTTCACCACATAGGGATTTTCCTTCATGATTTTGACAATGCTAGCCGGTCGCTCCCCCCTCTCAGACAAATCTTTCACCTGCGCCATGATACGGAAATGTCTGACAAGCATGAAAAGCATCCCCACCACTTCCTCCCCGCTGCTCACTAGAATTTCCAGAGTGCGTAGGGCTTCCCGCAATTTCCGCTCGCCCAGATAATCCGTCAATTTGAATATGGAGCTTGTGAGATTTACGCTCACCACTTTCTCTATCATCGCAGTGTCGATAGGCTTTCCAGCCGCATAAAGCAGCAATTTATCCACCTCATTCGCTAGATTCCAGAAATTATTACCCACCAACTCCCCTATCATCACGGCTTCCTTCTCGCCTATCTGTACGGACTTCTTCGCAAACCTATCACGAATCCATCTGGTCAGAGTAGCACCAGTCTTCAATTCGAAATTCTCAATCTGTCCATATTTCACCAATCTCTTATACAGCACAGTGCGAGCATCCGGCTTCTTATGCTCATAGAAAGCCACCACGCAATAATCCGGAATATCATCGAGTAGCTCAGCCACAGCCTTCTGCTCTTCAGCTCCTCCCTGATCGAGAAAATCCTGAATTATCACAAGCTTCTTCTCGCTCAGGAAGGGATAAGCTTCCATCGCCGTCTGAAATTCAGAAGCAGTCAGATCTTCGCCATAGAAACTCAGACAATTGAGATCACCGTATTTCTCCAGAAATTTCTTCTTCCAGAGCTGTGCCTTCTCGAAAGCGGAGAAACTATCCTCTCCGGCGAAGAGATACAGATTTTTCTTCACTTCCGCGCCAGCCTGATTGTCTGAAGATGCTGCCATTATTTACAATTTAGGAAATTTCTTATGCCAATCCGTCGCCAGCTGATACGCATGTCCCACAGCCATTAATTTATGCTCGGAAAATTGTGGTGAAATTATTTGTAGACCGACCGGAAGACCGTCACTCGAGAAACCGCAAGGTATGGACAAAGCAGGCACTCCGGCCATGGAAGCCGGGATAGTGAAAGCGTCCTCGAGATACATGGACAATGGATCATTACTCTTCTCGCCGATTTTGAAAGCGGCAGTCGGAGATACAGGAGTCATAATCACATCCACATCCTTGAAAGCGTTGTCGAAATCCTGCTTGATCAGAGTACGCACTTTCATCGCTTTACGATAATATGCATCGAAGTAGCCCGCAGACAGCACATAAGTACCGGTCAGAATTCTTCTCTTCACTTCCTGCCCGAAGCCCTGATCACGGGTCATATAATATTGATCAATCAATTCATTGATTTCTCCCTCCGGCTTCAGTCCATATCGTATGCCGTCATAACGGGACAAGTTAGCCGATAATTCAGCAGGCATAATGATATAATATATCGCCACTGCGTATTTGGTATAAGGCAGGGAAATCGGCACCAGCTTTGCGCCCATGCGCTCATATTCACTCATCGCGCCACGCACCAGCTTCTCCACATCAGCCGAAAGTCCTTCCACGAAATATTCTTTCGGCACGCCTATACGAAGTCCTTTCACTGAAGCGTCCTTCAAAGCCGCAGTATAATCCGGTACAGCCACGCGCAGTGTAGTAGAATCCTTCACATCATTACCTGCGATCACCTGCATCACCAGGGCCAAATCCTCCACTGTCTTAGCAAAAGGCCCGATAGAATCCAGCGAGGAAGCCATAGCAGTTACACCGCTCCTGGACACACGACCATAAGTCACTTTCAGACCGGACACTCCGCAGAAAGAAGCCGGAAGTCTGATCGACCCGCCAGTATCAGTACCTATAGCGTACAGGCAAGTCCCGGCAGCCACAGCGGCAGCAGAGCCTCCACTCGATCCCCCAGCCACTCGAGACAAATCCCATGGATTGTGAGTCACTCCGAAGGCTGAATATTCAGTCGATCCGCCGCATGCAAATTCATCCGTATTGGTCTTCCCAGTGAGCACCATACCGGCCTGACCGAGCTTCTCGGCCACAGTGGCATTATAGGGCGGCACGAAATTCGCCAAAATCTTCGAAGCGGAAGTAGAGCGAATTCCTTTCGTATTTACTATATCTTTCAAAGCCCCGGGCATGCCATCGAGAGCCGACAGAAGTCCACCGTTCTGGGCTCGCTGATCGCTCTCCCCCGCCGCCTTCCGCGCCACATCCCCAGTCACGGTGATATAAGCGTTCAATTCGGGATTAAGCCCCTCCGCTCGCCCCAGCATCTCCTCAGTCAGTTCAGCAGACTTGAATTTCCCGGCACGCAGCCCCTCGCTGGCTTCCTTCAATGTTAATTCACTAAGCATAATTTTATAATTATTTTACACTCGCGCAGATAGCGCATACAGTTTCGCTCGCGCGTCATTTAATCTTCTTTTATCACTGCCTTCACAGCTATCTGTCCACCTATCTTCGGCAAAGCAGAGACAGCCAGTAGTTCAGCCGGTACAGTATCGACAATCACAGCGTCGGGACGAGTCACACTCTGCAGTCCAGTCACCTGTGTCGTCATCTCTACACCATCGGTATTCACTTCCTCTAGAATTTTCATATAATCCAGGATGGCCCCCATCTGTCCGGCATACTTCTCAGCATCTGCATCTGAAATTCCGATTCGACTCAAGTGAGCTATCTGCCGAATTTTCGCAGCATCAATTTTCGCGCTCTCGGCTCCAGCACCCGCACCTCCATTTTTGTGGCTTGTATCAGTCATAATTCTTCATTACATAAGACAAAGAAATTCTACACATATATATGCTAAAGACAAGGTTTATATTTTACAAGTTACTGGTATAATACCAGTAACTTGCTGTCCCGCCTCTACAGCAATCCTTGATTGCTGCCGTACCGCCCCAAAGCGGGACACCTAAATAGCGCGAAGCACTAATTTAAAAATCGCTAAACTCAAGTTACTAATCAACAATCAATGACCATCCCCGCCTCCCCTACCACAACCATCAACCAGGACATACTGAGGACCCTTCGCCAGGTATCACTCGTGTTCTTCATCCTCATCGGTGGGACACATATACTCACCGGATTGCTATCCAGTCAGAGCCTTCTACTGCCTTTCAGCAATAACATCAACCGCATACTGGACATACCTTTCGTGATTATAGCCACTATTTTCGGCTTGTCTCAGACGCGACTGAGCTCCGAGAGCAGACTTCGCCAGCCTTATATAATCTTGATGACGATAATTGCTCTTTCAGTTCTAGGCATTTTATTGTATATTAACCTCCTTATTCCAGATCGCGTAATCTCAACCACCTAATTATGTTTTTCTTACCTCCCATCCCGAAACCCGCAAATCACAAGCTCGTCATGGCTTTCGGTACATTCGATTATCTGCATGCCGGACACGAGAATTTCCTTCGTCAGGCACGCGCGCTTGGAGACGAACTCCTTGTAGTTCTCGCCCGCGACGCTACAGTTCAGAGTGTGAAAGGACGCAAAGCAATGCATGCTGAGAAGCAGCGTCTCAAGAATCTTCGACAGACAGGCTGGGCCGATCGTGTCATACTGGGAAATCAGGATGACAAACATCAAGTTATCTTGAAAAACAAACCAGCCATCATAGCCCTCGGTTACGACCAATTCGTCTTCACGCAGACACTTCAGAAAACTCTTATCGACCACCATCTGGACACAGAGATAGTCCGTATGGACGCTTATTTCCCTCAAGTCTACAAATCCTCACTGCTGCGCGAGAAAAGCAGCACCACATCCAAAATCACCATCCCAAGCCCAATCCACTTAACATAAAACACGTGGCCCTCACCCCAAACAAACATAAAATCAACATCTACGACCTGCAAAGCAATATTTTTCTGGAATTCCTGGGCGGAGTGAAGCTTGGCTTCCTGAATCTATGGCGCAATAAGCTGCTCAGTACAGCCACAATTTTCGTAATGGCAGTCATGATTGTGATATTCAACTGTATACTGGCCATCAACCTGATTTCCAGGCAGGCTCTGCAGAATCTCAACCAGAAAATCGACATAGTCTTCTACCTGAAAGACGGCACGGATTATTACACAGCCAGTACTATAGGGTCGAAAATCAGAGAAATCCCTGGAGTGCGCAGCGTGTCCTACATCTCGAAAGAGCAGGCACTTCAAATAGTCTCGAAGAGTTATCCGGCTACCACCGATTTCCTGACTAAATTCAATCTGAAGAATCCTCTCCCTGCATCCATCAGCATCACCACAGACACAGCCGAAAATCATCTGGCTGTAGCGGATTTTATCAAGAGCAGTCCACTATTCCAGTACATAGACGAGAGCTCGGTAAACGGCCAACCCACAAATGACAAAAACATACTCGCCTCCACGGCACAGAATCTGATCAATATAAATAGTTTCGTGAAACAGCTCGTCTTCTGGGTAATATTCATCTTCATAATCGGCGGATCGATGATTATCATCAACGCCATTCAGCTTACCATCTACACACGCCGCAACGAAATCTACATCATGAGACTTGTCGGAGCGACTTTCAACTATATACGTCTGCCATTTATCACCGAAGGTCTGATCTATGCGCTGATATCAGTATGCCTGAGCTTCTTCCTGATATTCCTCGCTACTCAATTTATCGATTTAGAGAATCTCCAAATTTTCCAGAATTTCGACAAAATCAATCTGGTAAACATCTTCCTGACGGAATTACTTGTCGCCGGATTACTCAGTCTGATAAGCAGCGTAGCCACGGTCGAACAATATATTAAGAAGAATTTAATTTATTCCTGATGCGATATTTCTCCACCAGCGGGATAATCCTGCGCAAACAAAACAGTGGTGAAAACGACTTCTTTCTGACATTACTCAGCCCGGAGCATGGCCGTCTACAAGCCACCAGCCGCTCTTCCCGCAAGATCACAAGTCTGAAAGGCCCGCATCTGGATCCGCTCAATTACGGGACATTCCAGCTCTACCGAAGTGGAGATCGATATACTCTCACGGAATGTCAGATAGAGAACACATTTCCAGTGATCAAAGCCGATCTTGAGAAAAGTCTCTACGGCCTAACCATCTGCGAAATCCTACTAAAATCCATACAGGACAACCAGGAGAATCAAGAACTTTTTCAGCTTTTCCTGCGCACACTGGAGCGACTGGAAAGCTCCGATCAGAATCATCTGACACTGGAAGAATTCAAAATAAAACTTCTGAAAAACTCAGGCAGCTGGCCGGATATCGGAGTCTGTAATTATTGTCAGCAGAGATGGCAGGCGGACGACGACATCTGGATTGATAGGATTGGAAATCTGAACTGCCTCGATTGCCGTCATCTGAATCACGATAAACTCGACAGCACCAGCTTCGACGCGGTCAAGCTGGCTAATTTCCTGGCGGAATATACTACAGATCAGATCAAGCTAAACATTAAGCCAACACAACTTTTCGACCTGCAGAAAATCACCGGAATATTCCTGACCAATTATCTACATTGCGAATTGAAAGGCGAGAAAATTCTACCATCAGTGTCCTAAATGCCCTTAATTTCCTGGAGTTTTCGCCGGTTCAGCAGGAACCTCCAATTGTACATCCAAGAGTCTATCTTTCGCCGCTTTCATGACGAATTTACAACTGGTTTTGTGTATACTTATTCCTTTCACTTTCGTGACATAAGCGATCACATCATCAACCAATTTAGGCTTACAGCAACTGGATAATCGATAAGGCATATGCTTCTCGCCACCGATAATAAGTCGCCCCCCCACTCTAAGCCCAATCAAACTCAAATCTGATCTAGCTGCCCCAATCGGCTTTCGAATTGCAGCTTTCCCACGCTCTATAGACATCAGATTCTCGGGAGATTTCCCGGTAGCATTGCGGAAAACCAGACTTGGGGACACCACTCCGGCACCTATGGATTCCAGGATTTCCTGACGCTCTTTCTGAGCTATGGCCTTGCCTTTATAGGTTTTGAGGAAGAGAAGATCCTCATCAAGTTTATCCATTTTCAGCTTTTCCAGAAGCAGATTCAATTCCTCTTTCCCCTGATCCAGAAGCGAATCTTTGTCCAGAGAACGGAAATAATTCTTGATACGATTTCTTGCAAATTTGGATTTGGCAAATTCCAGCCAGCTCAGCTTAGTATTCAGCTTCGAGCCGGTCACGATCTCGACAATATCACCATTTTTCAGCTTATAATCCAGCGGCACGACACTGCCATTTACCCTGGCCAGCTGACAATAATGGCCAACATCTGAATGCACCGAGAAAGCGAAATCGATAGGAGTTGATTCCACCGGCAACTCCTTGACCAGATTATCAGGAGTCATTACGAAAATTCTATCCTGATAGAGATTCATCTTCAACACAGCTGTCGACGAATCTATATTATCCAGATTTTTACGCAGATCACTAAGAGCCTTCATCAAATTCTCATCGTGTTTCATATGATGACTTTCTTTGTAAAGCCAGTGCGCCGCCACACCATTTTCCGCAAATTTATGCATGGCAGCAGTACGAATCTGCACCTCAGTAGGCTTCTTCCCATCTTTGAAATTAAGCCCAAGCAGGGCCGTATGCAAGCTCTTATAACCATTTCGCTTCGGATGCATGACATAGTCTTTGAAGCGATCAGGCAGATAATTATATTTGGAATGCAACAGACTAAGCATTTTATAAAGCCTCTCTATATCCTCCTGGCTATCTTCAGAATTCTCATCGGTCTTCAGCACTATGCGCATCGCATATATGTCGTAAATATCGAAAAGTGTGGCAGTCTTTTTCTTAAGTTTTTTGTAAATACTGAAAAGGTTTTTCACTCTACCGGAGACGCTTACCAAGAAACCATTTCTAAACATCAGACTTTCCAGCTCATGCTTGATATCTTCGATGTTCTTCTGACTCTCGCTCATATACTCAGCAAGATCGGATTTCAGCTGCTCATACTCCTGCGGAAACACATAGCGGAAAGCCAAATCCTCAAGAACCAATTTGTATTCATAAAGCCCAAGCTTTGAGCAAATCGGGACATAGACATCAAGAATTTCCCGGGCATTAGCCTTCTGCTTGTCTACTGATTTGAATTGAAGAGTTTCCAGATTCTCGATACGGTCAGCCAGCCTGATGATTACCACCCTGATGTCATCCGCCAAAGTCAGAAACATATCACTGATCACTTTCGTATCCGAGCTGGAATATCGAGATTTGATGGCATTAATCTTCCCGAGACATTCTACCAATTTGCGTACTTCCAGTCCGAAAAGATCCTCAATCACACCCAGATCGCAACGTGAAGAATAACAAGCACTGATAAGCACAGTAGCCATGATAGTCGCTCTATCAGGCTCCAGTTTTAGAATTTTTTCCGTAGTAAGGCGTAGACATCGCAAAAAATAAGACTCTCCGGAATACCGATAAAGCCCTGAATACAGATAAGCGGCGTGCTCAAGCAATTTATCCAAAATCACCGAGTCTTTGCCTTGAAAATAAGGCTGCAATTGTTGTCTATACTGCTCTTCTTGTGTCATGTGGGCTTTTAGCCTGGTGAAGCGTCTGCAGCTTTTCACTCGCTAAAGCATATTACCCTAATCAAGCCTTTTCACCAAGTCAAACTACGGGACTATCAAATTCAGTCCACCACCCACCACATTGGTCACTGTCACTCCACTGATAAGAGCATCACGATTGGCTTGCACAGCCTGAATTCTTATCTTCAATTTCAGTAACTCGGTTTCATAATTCTGAGTTAATTTCTGTAGAGCATTTTGTTTGGCTGTCAATTCGACTGACTTCTGCCCGACTTCGATGAATTTCCCCAGCAGAGCATTGGCTTTCTCTCCATCATAACCCTCTACTGCCGCGAAGAAATCCGTCTCATACCTGGTCTTATCTGGCAGCAATGAATTAATAGATATTTTCAAATCATCAATCTGCACATTTATCTCCTTGCGCAATGAATTCCCATGATCGAAAACATCCTGACTCTCCTTCACATAAGCGTCAAGTGACAAATCCCTTCGGACATTTCTCTTCATGACATCATCTATCTTGACTGAATTCGCATTCACTATGTCAGATAGATAACGTACATAGGATATATAGCGATTTTGCGCGTAGAGAACCTCCCGCCCAAATCCATAATATATCGCAGCGGTGATCCCCGTCTCACCCATAGCTATTGGGTCTCTGAGCTTACCGAAATAACCAGCGGTGAAGAATATATTATAAGTCATATCATTGATATTCCCTACATTACTACCCATCAGTCGGGCCGTCTCGAAGCCCCATTTGCGTATCATCTCAGGATCAATCTGAACCTTGGAATTATCTCCTGACACCGGAGATTCACCCTGAATCTGCTGAGGGAATAGACCGGTAATTCTATCTACAAGTTTTAATGAAGCGCCAAGCCAGAATATACCTATAACTATGGCGACAAAGATTACAAACCTAATAAGCTTCGCCAGAAATGAACTTATACCTGATAAATCAGGCTTAACTGGGACTTCTGACACAGATATCTCAGTAACATTATCCTGTCGTGGTGCTGATTTCTTGTCTTTTTTACCATGTACCAGATCTGTCAGTACGTCGAACAATTTCCCAAGTATACCCTGCCTCACTGGTAACTCTTCCAGCTGTCCATGCTGATTCGTAAGTAGATCTTCCTGTAATTCACGAGCCTTTTGCAGATTTTCATCTTCAAATCTCTGCTCGTGAATTACAGGCTCCGGCTCAGATTCAGGCTCTGGCGCGGGCGCAGGCTCCGGCTCACGTACAGGCTCCGGCTCATATGCGGGCTCTGGCTCTCGTGCGGACTCCGGCGAAGGCGCAGTCTCTTCATCTACATGGTCATACCAATTATTCTCTGGTGGCTCAGAAGCCGCAGCTTCTTCAACAATCTGAACACTTTCTGGTGGCACAGTCTGGGGACTCTCTTCTACAAGCTCGGCATCTTCAGCAGGCGGTTCTGCAGGAGGCGAAGATTCAGTATCATCAGGCAATTTCTCTGCCACCACTTCTGGAATACTTTCATCTACTGGCATTTCCTCTTGCTCTGTATACATTTCCGGCTCTAGAGCAATATCCTGTTTCTCCTCTGTCACGGGCAAGATGTCTTGTTCCGGCAAAGGTAAAGGGGCATCATCTAATGGTGGCTGAGGGGCCTCATCTAATGATGGTTGAGGTGGTTCATATGATGGTGGCTGAGAAGGTACCTCAGATGGAAATACAGGCGCATCACCTGGCGGTTCTGGCATGACTTCTTCTACAATCTGAGCATCTGCTGGTGGCTGCAAGGCCGCACTCTCCTCATCTTCATGGACAGTCAGCAGAGGCACGTCCTCGCCGGGAAGCAGGCCTTTCTCCACAATTGGATCTTTCACAACTGGGGCTTTCTTGAATGTGACTTTCTTAGCCGTAGTATTTCCTGCCGGCTCTTTCGCCAATTCTGCTTTCTTCTGTCGACGGCGTCTTCGTCTTTCTCTCTCTCTGGCAATCTGTTTCTCTGTCTTAACTTTCTTCGGAATTTTCTGCCCGGGCACAGCAGTATCAGCAGGTAAATTCTGCCCATTCGTACCCCCCTGATTATTTGTATTTTCTTCTGCCATAATCTTTTATACAGCTATTTGAGTTAAGCCCTCCAGTTAGAGAAATCCAGGCTCGCCACTCTTCCAATCATTATACCATAATTTTCCACTATATTTAAACCCCCAAAGAGCATAAAATCCCGAATATAGACGAAATAAAACAAAAAAACATGCCAAACCCCGAAAATCAGCTAGAAAAAGCTCAAATCTACGATATTCCTATCTCTACCACACCCCCAGTGCCTGCTTCAGAAACGATAAATAAGTCAGATCCAGAAGAATTCGGCCAGATTCTGGAAACAATTATCAATTAGAAAAAGTCTCAAAAAAGCTCGACACTTTGCGGTAAATCGAGCTTTTCTTTATTCTAAGATTTGTCTCACGCGGCCAATCCAAATCAGGATTATTTTTCTTCTTTCTTCTCTTCTTCTTTCGCTTCACCAGCAGCACCTTCAGCAGGAGCAGCGGCAGCATCTACCTTCAATTCATCCGGTACTTCCACCACCTGTTCCACGAATTCTTCTACGGCATTTATAGATACAAGTGTTTCTTCCAAATCATCCAAAATTTCCACTTTATCACCAAGTTTAAGATCCTTGATATGGAATGAATCACCAAGATTCTCAAGAGTCGATACATCTACAGTGATTTCATGAGGGATATCCATAGGCAAGCATTTCACTTCCACTTCCTGTTTAACCACAGTAACGATAGCACCGAAATTCTTGACAGCAGTACAAACTCCTACAACTTCTACTGGTACAGTAGCAGTAACCTTGATATTCATATCTATCTGAAGGAAATCCACATGGTCGAAACGATCAGAAACTGGATTATAGTCCACCTGATGAATCAGGACAGGTAATTTCTTCCCATCGACATTCAGATTGAGTACCTGTGTGGTACTAGCTTCCTTGAATACCTTGCGGAAGGCCTGATATTCCACCTGAATATTTCTACTTTCGAAACCTTTTCCATAGCATACGGATGGGATAAGATTCTCTTTTCTGAAGGTCTTGGCCTTCTTCATCATATCACGAACTTTGGCATCTAATACAGGCATTTCCATAATTTTAACGATAACATTATTAAATAACCGCGCAGAATATAACCGAAAACATTTTTCCGTGCAACAGAATTTGTCCATGCTCACTGTTGACGCGCCCCTCCGGCTCTTCTAAAATAGTCAGGCTAATCTATAAAAACCAAGAATAATATGATTGATGAAATGAAAAACATGATGGCTCTACAGAAAAAAGCCGGCGAAATCCAGGAAAAGCTGGGAAACACACATATTGAGGCAGATGAGGGGAATGTCACCATAACTATCAATGGCAAACAGGAATGCGTTAGCGTCCTGATCGACGGCAAAGAGCAACCAGACATCGTAAAAGCTTTCAACAAAGCACTCAAGAAATCCCAGGAAATTGCAGCTCACGAGATGAAAGAAGTAATGGGAAACCTCGGTATCCCGGGAATGTCGAAATAACCCTATCAAATTGAGACA
>CAIOIA010000052.1 GCA_903858295.1 uncultured Candidatus Peregrinibacteria bacterium
GATTGCGACACTTTCTTCCCGGAAGCTATTCCTGACGAATTCGAAGTCATCTCCGCTACAGAAATCCTGGAAGACGAGGGGATTGAATACAGCTTCGTGGTTTTAGACAGAAAATAAATAATTCCCTTCGGCAAAAATTTTTTCACCGTCTACCGCCACAGTATCGACATCAGGAAAAATATCTATATGAAATCTCTGAGTTCTTTCCTTTGCCACTTTGTACCTATAAATATCATGTTTTAATCCAAGCGAAACATGTATCCCGCAAACCCTTTCATAGGCTGAGACATCGGTCAATCGGCGGGTTTTGGAGAGAGCTCTGTTGAGTCCCAATCCCATCTCCCTCATCCAGACCATTCCGTCAGGATTCTCTGTGGCAATTAAATCCATCACTTCCTGCCATTTAGCCGCAGCCTCTGAATCATCATTCACAAAATTTGAATCATCAGTCGTCACGCAACCATTTAAAACTTTCAATCGAAACGATCTTTTCGGAAAAACCATTCTATGATTTGTATCTGCAAAAGCATAAATCTGCACAGTCCCATTCACTCGCGCTAAATCCAGCAGCTCAGTAAAGATTTCTCCGATAGGATAGCCGCAGCCTTTATTGGCCAGTCCAGAAAAATTCCCGGTATTTTTCTTAACTTTCTCTACTCCTCCTTCATAAATTAATTCACTTCCATCCATACTGCGTACCACAATTTTCTGTGCGTTCTCGAGAAGCGGCTTAATGGCTGCGACAAGAGCCTCGTAATGTTCCCCATCATATCTCAAGGTATCTAGATAAATTGCTTCCTCCCCAGGTAAATTGGAGACTAGATGAGCATGCTCTATCACTCTTAACTTCCTGTTAAATAGTTCCAATCTCCAGCGGAAATTCGACATTCGAAAACTGGAAGATTGGATCAAAATCACCAAATCTCCTGCATTGCATTTATTCACTTCAGATAATATCTGCTCCGGCTGAAAATCATAAAAACTGATTTTCCTCGCCCCTGGCAATACTTCGCAATAAGCATTATACAAAGCTTTCGCTATCTCTGTTTGCTCATCATATACAATCAAGAATTTTCCGGAAATCAAATCAGCCTCCGGGGTCTCCAGATTCTTTACTACAATTTGTCTTATTTCATCGGCTAAATTCATACGCCCAATATAGCGTCTTCCACCAAAAAGCCAAGCCTCTACAGTTGCTTCAGTACATTATGCAAATTTTCAATCAGGCTCTGATCGTCCATCTTATAAGCCAAATCAAGCATCTTGTCATAATCCGCTCTGTGCGCTTTCATAGTAGCTATATCGCGTAACCCAGTTACGCGCGCCTGCACCTGATTATACTCTTTCGCATAGCACGCCTTGACCATCTCACTATTACCAGAAGCCGCAAATAGCTCCCTTGCGCGCGTCAAACCACCATTCTCGAAATAATAATACCCCTCTCTCTCATCGATGTATCTTTTCAAATCATATTCCGAGCTCTTCCCTGCAAAATACCTGGCTCGTGAGAAATTATTGGCTTTCACCTCATGGATTACTGCATTGTGGAAGATAGCCTCTCGCAGCTGCACTGCATCTGCGTCATTCCGACCTGCTTTCTCCAGGAAAAATTCCGCGGTCTCGAAGTCAGCGGATTTCATGGATTCTATAGCCAGATTATAGTATGAAACACTCAGATTCTTGGCCACGATTTCACGCTGGGAAGATATGCTATATGCGAGCTGAGAACCTCTCAGATATTCTCTGGAATTTATCTGTAATTGAGCGTCTCTGAAGTCCGACACATCAAGCAAATTCGTAGACACCAGCTCCACTAGAGGCAGTAGCCATTCATACTCTTTATAATTTGCGAACACTCCGGCAGTCGCCTCTATATCTATACCCTTGAAATGCAGACACACATGCCCTTTCGGCAGCTTGATCTGCAGCTCGCGAATCTCATAGCGAAGCGAAAATAGATAGGTATAGAAAGTCACAATCTGATTGCAATCACCAATCATTTTCTCACCACGATCTATATTCACCAAGAGTTTCCCGAAAGAAGCTCCTTCTAGATATTGATAATAATTCCCAGGCCCTCGCGATAGATTGCTTGATGCGGCGAGGCCCTTCGTCCCACCCGCAGTATCACCAGGTCTCAGGAAGCTCATAATCAAAGCGATATATTTCAGCTTCTCTATGTCCGGCGGCGCTGCAGGCACGCTGAGTCCGAGCCCCCGCACATTCGCGAGCAGCGCCGCCTCATCTATACGTACACTGTTCGCATAATTCAGGAAAGCCACACCTATCCGCTCGGCATTTATATACATCTTCTTACGCGCGCCTTTCTTCAGGTACCTATACCCTTTGAATTTCCATTCCAGGAAGAGGCTTAGTATCACCATGTTTTTCTGCATCATCTCGAGCAGCACTCTCTGCGCCTCGAACACGCCGACGAAGGCAATCTTCCGTAGAAATTTATCCACCCTTTTCTCCTGCCTGTCCGCATATCCCGAAAACGGATTCATTATTGGTTCCAGCATTTGTTTTTATTAATTCGCACTCCAATTATACAGCACTCCGCCCAGCTACTGCATACTTTTTCTGCAGCAGCGTAGTAGACTGAGCAGTATCCGAATTCCTCATATCGTCTTCTGCACGAAAAACCTCTTGTGAGTTGTGTAGCCGATATCTTCCTCTGGCAAATCCTTAACCATAACTTGGAACCCCAATTTCTCCAGCTTTTTCCTCAGTCCAAGTAATATATAGTTATCTTTGATAACTAGCCCATTACATACAATATTCTCTATATGGCTTTTCGCTTCTCCTTCCGCTTCATCAATTTCTTCCAAGATGGTACCCAGATATATGTCAATAGTGGCATTCTTGGTAGTTCCGGTAGAAGTCACCAAGAATGTAATTTGCAAAGTATCTTCCACAGGTCCGATAAGCGAGCTTTCCTCCATTCTCCCCAGCCCATCCATCATCGCCACCCAGATATTTCTGCGAGCAAATCCGCGTCCCTGCTCAATTACGGTAATTCTCAGATCTTCATCTCGTCGCATCCTATCTATATCCTCCAGCACTCCATCACTGAGATATAGTGGCTTCCCGTCTCTGCTGACCAGTCTGACTATATTGGGAGGATAGACATAGCATAATTCGCCTTTACTATTAGAAGTAAGTTTCACAAATCTTCTCGTTTGCCGCTCCTGTCTGCCACTTCCAGGCAGTCTCACCACACTGCTATCCATAATTTCGAAAGCATGGACTTCCTGCTGCTTCATCAAGTCCAGAATAGTCTGATAATTGAGATTATTAAGCTGCTTATACTTCCTCTCGGTCATTTCCGGGATGATGGCTCTATACTGTGGTAAATCTCTTTCTGGGTGATTCATGTTGATGTTCTAATTGTCAGAATTATAGCTCAAATCTCAGATACGCCAAGGGTAATAATTTGCCGATTACAAATAATCTGCTATCTTGTTTTGAAGTTCAAATTTAGGAAATGGCAAACATAACCTTTCACTAAACCTACCGAACATCAAAGTATAGTAGCCGAAGCGTAACCGCAACAAAAACAAAAGCTCTTTAAAAATATCAACCAACAAGAGTTTTCAGAAGACTAGGTCTATCTGAAAGCTACAAATAATCTCTTCCCCCGCCAATACTTACAGAATTCATCTTTGTCTGCCGTAATTGTAGACTCGTTGAATCAAAAATAATTAACAGAGGAATAGAATAAGTAGCTTGCAGCACCCACTCTTCGAGCCTCCACTAGAATGGCGGCAAAGACACCACGAAAATTTCCCTCACTACAACTGAGGTTTTTTCGGCGTCTTTGACGAATCGGCAAAAACCTTGCAAAGTATATTTTGACATCTGTATCCAGCCCTGTCTATAGCCGTTCCTTGTGTATTAATTTGAATCTGCTATACTACTTAGATTTCTTCAGAAAAATAGAAATCAAAAACAAACGAAGAAAGTAGTAGGAAATCGATCTTAGAAAACTAGAATTAGACAACGTACGCAGCCCAGCGAGGCGCGACGTAATAATAGTAAAGATTGAGGGGGAGCCAAAACGGTACGCAAAACGCACATATAACGTTTTGCGGGATATACAATAGCTGCCGCAGGCAGGAGTATACCAACGCCCTAGAACGTTTTGACTTCTCTCAATCTTTGCTGGGCGATGGATTTCTCCATGACTAAGAGAATATCCGTTCAAAGTTTTCCGGTGAAGTACTTTAGCCTTCGGGCTTCTACATTCACTACCCTTCGGGGCGGATGGTCCGTGGTGGGACTGGAAAAAACACCAAAGCCTAGGCAAAGTATAGGATAAGTCGATCCACAAATCTCAAAACAAAAACAAAAGCTAGAGTTCTCACTTATTTCAATTTTTGAGGACCCATTAGCAAACGAGATTTGGATGCAGCACTTCGGTGCTGCATTTTTGTTGTGCTAATGGTAAGGTATCAATGCTAAATAATATGAATGCCTGTGATTAAATTTAAACCAAAAACTCTTATCATTAGTTATGAAATTATTGACAAGATTTTAGAAGAGGAGGCTCTTAAACGGGATAAGAAAGGCGCGAAATATATCGCCCATGAGGTAGCTTGGAAGTAACTTTGGAATAAAGGAATCTTACACTGCACAGTCAGGTTACATTCGTATTCGTGGCTTATTTCAACTCTATTGTCTGCGTAATCCCTATCTTGTCGATGAAGTACTGATCATGCGACACTATAGCCATCGCCACGTCTTGCTCCATCAGGAATTTCTCCAATTCCTCCCTCACGAATATGTCGAGATGATTGGTCGGCTCATCCAGTATCAGCAGATCTGGCTTATTGGTGAGCATTATCGCGAGTTCGAGGCGGCGCTTCTGGCCATAGCTCAGATATTTGATTTTGTTTTCTATCAGTTCAGTAGGAAACAGGTAATTATTCAGTACAGCTCTTACCTGTGCGTATTCTATCTCGGTGCGGCTGTCGAATTCATCGATAATTGTATTCTCTTCGTTCAGCTCGGAAAACTGCTTGAGATAGCCAATTCTGATCCCAGCCCGGCGTGTAATTGTTCCATCAAATTCCTTATCATCGCCACTCAGTATCTGAAGAAGAGTAGTCTTGCCGGAGCCATTTGGCCCCTTGATCCAGACTTTATCGCCATGCTGGATTTTGAAATCCAGGTTTTCCAGAATCTTCTTGTCTCCGAAGCTTTTTCCGACGATTTTTGCGCTTAGTACAGTGCCTTTCTCAGAATAATTCAAATCATGCATTTTTATACGCGGATCCATCACAGGCTCAGGCGGTGTTCCGGCTTCCATCCTCTCGAGCGCTTTCTTCTTCTGCGCCACAGTAGCCGTAAATTTATACTTAGGATGATTGGCGTTCTCCCGCAGCCACATCTCCAGTTCCACGCGCTCTCGCTGTGAGAAATTATACTCCTGCAACGCTTTCTCATAGCGTTCATAACGCTCTATCAGGAAATTGTCGTAATTGCAGCTATATATCTGAATTTCTCGAGATGGAGTGATTTCCCAGATCTGATTCGCAGTACCATTTATGAAATTTCTATCATGCGAGACATAGCATATAGATCCGTCGAAATCTCGCACGAAGCCCTTCAGCCATTCTATGGATTCACTGTCCAGATGATTTGTCGGCTCATCCAGGAGAAGAATCGTCGGTTGCTTAAGCAGCATTTCCACTATACCGATTCGCACTTTCTGCCCTCCGCTCAGTTCCGCCAGCATCATAGGTTTCACTTCCTCCGAGAGCCCCACCTGCTCGAAAGCCATATCAATCATATAGCTCATCCATTCTTCTTCCAGTTTTGTAGTCAGGTAAGCCTCCACTGTCCCATCCTCAGCCGTAAAATTTATATCCTGCCGCAGATATTCTACAGCTTCTTCACTACGGCTTATATTACCTTTCACAGGCTCTAGCATGCCGGCCAGCAATTTCAAAAGTGTTGATTTCCCAGACCCATTCTTGCCTACTATGGCAATTCTTTTACCGGCCTTGGAGTCGAGTGAGATTTCCACATCATGAAATAATTCCTCTCCATCGTGGTCAAAACTCAGATTTTTCGCAATTAGCATAATTTCATTTGATAAATTTCTCACACACCATCGAGGCGATTTCTCGCAGCCATCACTACGCCTTCAATATGCAGTTTTTAACACACTTTACGGCAAAACCAAAAGGGACTTTTTTGACAAACCAAGCGTAGGTGTTTTAAATAAAGGAAAACACTATGCATCTACGTCTACCTACCAGCAATATTATCGAATTACCTTCCGGCAAATTTCCGGAAGTGGTGGAGGAGCAGGCTCGTCGACTGGATTTCCGGGATGAGATTTTCGTGGATAGGGAGCCAGTCCAAGGCTTCACTATTGATGCGGAGGAATCGATGGATCTGGATGACGCTATTCACCTGAAGCAGACTCCGACTGGCTGGTTGGCGCAGGTCACGATAAGCGACGTGGACAGTCTGGTATCCAGAAATTCTTATGTGGATTACGAAGCCCTTTCGCGTGTGAGTACGCAGTATTACGGTAAGATAAATCAGAGCGGAGAGCGGCAGCAATTCTCAATACCCATGCTCCCGCGAGTATTGTCGGAAAATCGTCTAAGCCTGCATGAAGGCAAACGTCGTCCTACCATGACTGTGCAGATAGCACTAAACACATCCGGGAAAATTCTGAAAATCGATATAATTCAGACTTATCTGTCTTCTTCCAGTCGGCTTTCACATCAGGAATATGAGGGCACCAGAATAATGGGGGATCCTGGGCTACCGATGAATACATATCTGAAATTCGCCAAGATGCTGGCAGCCAATCGTTGGTCAGAGGGGAGCCTGGCTTTTCAGCAGTTGAAGCAGGGGATTAATACAGATGAAGAAGGCATGATCAGGCAGGGATCTGTAGCAGCAGCTAATCAAATCGTCCAGGAATTTATGATATTGGCGAATCGAGCAATTGCGCTATTCTTCAAGGAAAATAATATACCTGCGCCTTTCCGCATACATCAGGCTTCCGACGGTCTCGCGCCTACGCGTCAGCAAATTATCGAAGAGGTAGAGCGTTCTTCAGATTATCTCGTGCTAGTGGATAATCTCCGCTCTATATACAACAAATATCTCAGCGGAGCTGTATACAGTTCTGTCCCGGGCCGTCACTTCGGACTGAGTCTACCGGCTTATCTGCATTTCACTTCTCCCATACGCCGATATGCTGATCTGATAAATCATCGTATCGCTAGAGCCATAATCACAGAAGACGCTCCACCATATTCAGCGGAAGAGATGACGAGGCTATGTCACTATTTGAATGAGCGTGAGCGCCGGTTGCGCACTCTTCGCTCCATACAGAGTGGACAGCATTCTTTCCACATCTACAAGGAAAATCATGCCAGAAGTACCTCTTCCATCGAGAAGCCGGAAAGCCGCGATTCAGTAGTAGAATTAATGGCTTTCCTGTCAGAGCATCGCCTCGGCAATCCGATTTTCGAATTCAGCGCCAAGCCGGGAATTCATATCAAGCTGACTTGCAAAGCAGCTTTGCGCTTTCAGAAGCGTCGCTACACAGCAGAGTTTTCTGCGCATAGCGATAAGACTACAGTGAAAAATATAGCCGCGCGTCGTCTGCTGAAGATAATTAAATCTGTCTATAAGCACTTACCGGAGGATAGTCGCGATTCCGCGAAGTACCCTGACCACACGCAGAATTCAGAGATCAGAAATCAGAAACCTGTCGGCAAACTCTTTCAATATTGTCGTGATAATCATCTGCCATCTCCGAATTTCCATTATGAGATATGGAGTGGTGGCATCACGCCCATCACATGCCACTGCCAAATAACCAATGAATTAGCTGTCATAGGCCACGGCCCGAACCGTCTTCAATCCAAGCATTCCGCTGCACAGAAGCTTCTGGATTACCTCCAGTCTAAGCGCAAATAAGCGTTTCCGGCATTCACGACTCTTCACTTCAGTTATTGGCCAATCCTTGTCTAAGTTCATTCACCTCTGCAGAAATTCTGTTGAATTGTTCTTCTCTCTCAGCCACAAGATCCGCATCAGCTTTCTCTCTGAAGC
>CAIOIA010000053.1 GCA_903858295.1 uncultured Candidatus Peregrinibacteria bacterium
TTATTATATACATAGCCGGACATCATCTGACGACTGTTCTCATCTGTGATGACGCTGCCTATCACTAGATCACAACTGCCTGTGTTTCGTAGAGAAGTGATAGGACAGTCCTCCGACAGCCCCCCGTCGACCAGATAATGTCCATCAATAAAGACTGGCTCGAAGAGACCTGGTATTGATGTGGAGGCGCGGATAGCGTCTACAAGAAGGCCTTTGTTCAGAATCACTTCACGTCCGCTTTCCAGATCTACTGCGGTAACCGCGAAAGGTATTTTACATTCCTCGAAAGTAAAGTCAGCGAAAAGCTCTTTCAGTAGGTTTTCCGCGTAGTCTTTCTTATATACGCTTTCGTGAAAAAGATTGAAATTAAAGATGTTATTTATATTGCTTGCGTCCGCATAGCGCGTGCATTTATGAACGACCTTATCCAGATCCAGCCCCATCGCAAACACTCCGCCGACTACCGCCCCCATACTTGACCCCATTATATGACTAACTTTCACTTTGTTTGCCATGAGCCGCTCGATTACCCCAAACTGGGTAATGCCTTTAGCCGCACCAGACCCAAGAGCCAACCCAATTCGCGGATATATCGCTTGAGCCGCGGCGAAAGAAGTTTTTTTGCGTGTTGTTTTAGTTTTGGCTTTTGTCATTTTTATCTGTCCTCTGGATTATTGTTTTGATGTTTCGTTCAAAATCTGTTCAAAGTTTGTGGTGTACGTTTTTGTTTTGTCTTAAGGCTAGAACGGTCAGCCCAGTGATGATGATAATGAGTACTTGCTGAATCATGCAGTATATACAGATGGCTCCCAGCACAAATAATTCTATATCTGTTAAGTATAGCGAAAAAAACACTCCAAATAAAGCAAAAAGGGCTAATAATCCATTGAAATGGACTATCTGACTTGCTGATTTTCGGCAATACCACCAGATAGCGGGAAAGGCCGCGACAAACAACAAAGTTTTGGCAGCAATCCAGGCTAGAAGAGCCGGAGTTGCAGCGTTTACCGCAGTACTATATATAGAATCCAACTCAAAATACGACACTCCGACAATAGACAAAGCTCCAATGATAGAGCCGAATTTAAGCAGAAATGCAGGCGTGAATGGCGCTAATTTCCTCTGAAAAGAATACCCCTTCATCAGAAGAGAGACGAGGAAAGTCAGGACTATATAATAGAGAAAGCCAAAGATAGAGATTGGTATACCCAGTATTTCAGCAAAAAGGCTTTTATTTACTCTATCACAATTCCAGTAATCATCTATATGGCAGAAACTTCCGACCGAGTCGTTCTGATAATGAATTTGTATGAGTAGAATAGTAACGATGACGGCTGTAAGCGAGAGTAGAAGTATGGCTGTGTATAATTTTCCGGGTTTTGAACCTGGCGCTGGAAAAATATTCATAAGTGGGGGTTAGAAAATTCTAGATTTGAACAGACTTTAAACTAAGTTTGCACAGAAATACAGTTTATAAACAGTTGTACGAATGTTCCTATGTTAGGTGAGAGGGGGTTAAGAGACCGCGGAAAAGCTACGAATGTATAGACTAAAGATTTAGACATAGAAGAACAGAATGGAGATGTTTTGTATAGAGCTCTCTATTTACTACAAGTAATATAAATTTAAAAAATAAAACTTATTAACAGGAAGTTTGGGAATGTTGAAAAGATGAAATTTGGAAAGCATCTTGAAAGGAGGGGAAGGATGGTTATAATGGGGGCGCTTTGGAGAAGGAAATATTTTTAATGAAACGAATATGAAACTTGTTTGCCTACAGTCTGATCTGGACAATGCTTTGAATATTGTCGGGAAAGCCATAAATCAGAATACTACTTTGCCTGTGTTAAACAATGTTTTGCTCAAGGCTGAGGGAAGTAATCTGCATTTCTCAGGGACGAATCTGGAGATTGCCATTCAGTGTTTTATACCTGCTGAAGTCAAGATTGAGGGCTCTATCACTGTGCCGGCCAAGCTTCTGATCAGTTATATTTCGCTTCTGAAGGACGAGAAAGTTGAGCTTTCGGTTGATGATTCTTTCACGCTTTTACTGAAGGCGCCGAGCTCCCAGACGAAGATTAAGGGTATTTCGCCGGATGAATTTCCACTCATCCCGACCGTAAGCAAGGATAGTGTCTTCGTTGTAGCCAGGAAAGATCTCGATACTGCCATCAGTCAGACTGTTTTTGCCGCCGCTTCGAATACTGCTAGGCCTGTTTTGTCTGGAATTTTGTTTGATTTGATGAAGGATGCTTTGAAATTGGTGGCTACGGACAGTTACAGATTGGCCGAGAAGAAGGTTCATCTGAAGACGGCCGTGGATTTCGATTTACAGGCTATCGTGCCTGCCAGAACTGTCGCTGAATTGGGTAAAATTATCGGAAAATCAGCGGTTGAAGACATCGAAATTACTGTTTCGAAGAATCAGATTCTTTTTGTCGTCGGTAATACCAGGATGATTTCCAGGCTGATAGAAGGGAAATTTCCGGATTATGAGAAAATTATTCCTAAGAGCAGCAAGACCAAAGTGGAGGTCAAGACTGACGAGCTTTCTCTTGTTGTACGTAGAGTTGGCCTGTTTGCGCGAGAGAATAACAATAATATCAAATGTTCGGTAACTAATGACGGCAAGCTTACTATATCCACAGACGAGACGAAGGTAGGTGAAGAGAAGGCTGAGCTTACAGGAAAAGTAGAGGGTGAGAACAATAAGATTGCTTTGAATTCACAGTATTTACTCGAAGTTCTTAATTTCATTCAGGCTGACGAAGTGACATTTGAGCTTGACGACAAGATGTCTCCTGCGGTAATTAGGATTACCAAAGAGAAAGAGAAGACTTATATGTATATAATTATGCCGTTGAAGATCTGATTTTTGGTTGCGTAGAAGCTTTTTGTAGGGTCCATCACTGATTATGAATAAAATTGGCAATCTGATTCGTTTTTTACCGACCGTGCTAAATACACGGGTTTTGGATTTACTGGAGAGCAAGAAAGCCTTCAGTGTTTCAGGTTTCTCCAGCCATTCTTCGAAAGTGTTTACTGTGGTAGACGCCCTCAGACAGGCCGATAAATTGAAAGGGGCTATCTGGATAGTAAATAATTTACAAGAGGCTGAGTTGATACTGAAGGATTTGGGGATTTGGTCTGATTATAGAGGGATTTCTTATGATTCGAGGATAGATTCTACCAGTGCCAGTAAGATGGCGAGACTGAAGCAGCTTCGCGTAATGGAGCTTCTGTCTGTGATTAAGTCCGAGGAGGAGAGGTTTCTGGTGATTCCTTATTTCGACCTGCTGAAGCCGGTGCCGGACTTCGAGCGTGTTACGAGGTCTGTCGTAAGACTTGAGAAGAACAAACCAATTGATTTGATGGGCTTCTATGAAGCGCTGATTACCATGGGATATGAGCTTTCTGATGATTCTTTTCTCGCGAAAGGCTCATATTGCAGAAATGGAGATGTGCTAAGTATTTTTCCCGTGAATGCGGACTTCCCTGTGCGTGTGGAGCTGGGGTTCGACAAAGTGGAGGCGATAGAAAGCTATGATCAGAATAGTGTGGATAAGGACATCGTAGAGAGTCTGAGAAGTGTGGAGATATGGCCGATACTTTTTGAAGAGACGAAGGAAACTCTGGTATCTACTCTGCGTCGGGACAATCTAGTGGTAGAGGATGATTTGGAAGTTTATGATGAATTCTATGAAGAATGGAACACGGCTTTCAATGAAGTGTATGGGAAGAACCAGGTGCTGAGTTTTGTGACTTTCAATGAGGATGAGTCGACGCATCTGCATATGCATTATCTTTCCGTGCTCAAGTACCGAGGAGGATATGATCTCGTAAATGATCTGAAAGACAAGCATAAGGATGCATGGCACGTGCTGATTTTCACCAAGAATAAGGAAGAGATCCGGTCTCTTCTGGTAGAGAATAATCTGGCTTATAATGAAGATTTGAGCCAGTTCGGGTACGGGCATTATAGAATATTTCTCATAGAGACAGAGAAAGGGGACGCTCTTCCGTCGGCTTTCCAGAATCCGGAATTGAAGCTGATGGTGATATCGGACAAGGAGATTTCTTCGCTGAATGAAGAGAAGAAGAAGACTTTCAATCAGAAGGTTTTTATGGATTTCCTAGCCAGTCTGAAGGCGGGGGATTATGTGGTGCATGTCGATCATGGTATAGGGATTTTCTTCGGTCTGGAGCAGCGTAAAATCGATGATTTGACCAAGGAATATCTGAAGATAGGATATGCCGAGAACGATAAATTATTTGTGCCTATAGATCAGGCGGATAAGGTAAATAAATACATCGGAGCTGATGAGAATCCGCCGAAACTGACGCGACTTGGGTCGGCTGAATGGAATACAATTACGAAGAAAGTGAAGAAGGAGACTGAGGAGATAGCGAAAGAGCTGCTTATCATTTATGCCGAGAGGAAGACCGCCAAGGGGTTTGGTTTCGAAGCTCATGACAAAGAAATGAAACTATTTGAGGATTCTTTCGAGTATGAAGAGACTCCCGGCCAGCTCAGCGCAACCAAGGATGTGCTGGACGATATGGAGAGGGAAATGCCTATGGACAGGCTTGTCTGCGGCGATGTGGGCTTCGGTAAAACTGAGGTAGCGATGAGAGCGGCTTTCAAAGCTGTGCTGAATAAGAAGCAGGTGGCAATTGTCTCCCCTATTACGATTCTTGCTGATCAGCATTATCGTTCTTTCCGCAGTAGGATGAGCCCTTTCAATATCAGAGTGGAGATGTTGTCGCGTTTCCGATCTGCTTCCGAGCAGAAGAAAATTGTGGAATTGCTGGCGAAAGGGGAGATAGATGTCATCATAGGGACTCATCGATTGCTGCAGAAAGACATTAAGTTCAAAGAATTGGGGCTTGTGGTCGTGGACGAGGAGCAGAGATTTGGAGTGAAGCAGAAAGAGCAATTTAAGCAAATCAAAGCAGATGTGGATTTTCTGACTATGACGGCCACTCCTATCCCTCGTACCTTAAATATTGCGTTGAATAAATTGCGTGATATTTCTACTATTTCGACTCCACCTCCTGGCCGTCTGCCTATTATTACTGAAGTAAGAAGATATTCTCAGGGGCTGATTCGTGAGGCAATCTTGAATGAGTTGGCGCGCGGAGGGCAGGTGTATTTCCTGCATAACAGGGTGCAGACCATAGATAGTATTGCTGATAAATTGCGTGTGCTCGTGCCTGAGGCGCGCTTCGGTGTGGCTCACGGGAAGCTCGGCGCCGGCAATCTCGAGGAGAGAATTGTGGCTTTCAAAGACCATCAATTCGATGTGCTGGTGTCTTCGACTATTATTGAGAATGGTATTGATCTCTCAAATGCTAATACACTTATCGTAAATAATGCTGAGAAATTTGGCTTGGCGCAGTTGTATCAGTTGCGAGGGCGCGTCGGACGTAGCAAGCGACAAGCTTATGCTTACTTTATGTATCATGGACAGCGACTCAAGCTGGACGCCAAGAAGCGCCTGAGGGCCATCGTGGAGGCTTCTGAGCTCGGGTCTGGATTCCAGATTGCGATGAAAGATTTGGAAATTCGCGGAGCTGGAGACATACTCGGTGCGAAGCAGCATGGAGTGATAAATGTTGTGGGCGTAAGCCATTTTATCCGTATGTTGAA
>CAIOIA010000054.1 GCA_903858295.1 uncultured Candidatus Peregrinibacteria bacterium
CTTGGACTTTATATATTGGTGCTTTTATGTGATGTAATTGTGAATTATTTTCAGAAGAAAGGACGCGAAGAGAAGAATATTGTTTTGATGGTGAGAGTAGCTAAGGATAATGAATGTGGGCCTATTGTGGCCGAGTCTGTGTTCTCTACTATCCATAGTATTGTAGGAGAAATAAGCTTGATGGATAAGTTACGAGGAGTTAATCCTGAGAAAGTATCTTTCGAGATAGCGAATATAGGCAGAAGCATCAGGTTCTATGTGCATTTCCCGGCTAGACTTAGAAATCTCGTGGAGGGGCAGATATATGCTCAATATCCTTTCGTCGAGATAGAGGAAGTGAAGGATTATACTTTGGCAGAAAACATCGAGATTGCAGCTCAGCCGAAGGCCGTGGCTACAGAGGGACGAGAGAGTAAAGCGCTGGTGACAGCCTCTTCTAGCGAGAGTCTGGATTTTAAGAAGATTAATACTTTTTCTACTGCTGTTGGAGCTGAATTGTCTCTGACTAATAAGGATTTTTACCCTATTAAGCTTTACAATCAATTCGAGGATAAATCCACAGGCATAAATGTCGATCCACTTTCAGGTATTACTGCTACGCTAGCCAAGTTTTCTGATCCGAACGAGCAGGCTTGGATACAGTTCGTATGTAGTCCGATCACCGAGAAACGAGGTGAATATCTTCAGAAGACTTTCGAATCGTTCTCGACAATCAAAAGCAAGTTTTTTAAGAATTTCTATTATAGGTTTTTTGTCAAAGGATCGACTCTACGAAAAAAGATGTTTTTCATTGTTGGTCTACTCTTCGGCCCTGGGAAGCTTAAGGCCTCAGTGGATGCTCCGAAGGGTCCTCCTGCAGACCTCGCTACCAAAGATAAGCTCGGAAGCCTGCTGTACAATGTGAATATACGTATTGTATATATTCCGAAGGTTGAGGATGACGCTGTGTCTGTAGTAAAGCTGAAGGAAATTGCCGGGTCGTTCAAGCAATTCAATATGCCGACTCTGAATGGATTTGCTTTGTCGAAAATCTATAAAGATGAGTCAATTGTGGATAGATTTCATCAGCGCGCTATGGTCTCGCCATTTCTACTCTCTGTGAAGGAATTGGCTACTATTTTCCATTTACCGAACATCACAGTGCAGACCCCAAATATCTACTGGGTGCGATCCAAGAAGATAGAGCCACCGAATGATTTGCCTGCTACATCGAAAGAAAGAAATTCTGCTGTGACTGCTATAGGTAAGACAAATTTCCGAGGTATAGATCAGGAATTCGGTATCAAGACACTAGATAGACGCAGACATATGTATATCATCGGTAAGACCGGTATGGGTAAGTCTGTCCTGCTTGAGAATATGCTCTTCTCTGATATTCAGGCTGGCAAGGGAGTGGCTGTAGTCGATCCGCATGGTGATTTGGCAGATTCAGTCATAAATTTCGTACCTTCGTGGAGGACAAATGATGTGATTATTATCGACCCCTCCGATAGAGAATGGCCTATTGCTTTCAACATGCTGGAGAATATTGACCCGGCCCTGAATACGATAGTGGCCTCTGGACTAGTGGGGATATTTAAGAAAATTTATGCTGAGAGCTGGGGGCCACGTCTGGAGCATATCTTGAGAAATGTGATTTTGTCTCTTCTGGAATACCCAAATACGACTATGCTTGGCATCCCGAGAATTCTGCAGGATCAGGATTTCCGTAAGAAAGTGATACGTAAGATTCAGGATCCATTGGTGAAGAGTTTCTGGATTAATGAGTTCGAGGCTATGGAGCCCAGGATGCGTATAGAAGCCATTTCCCCTATATTAAATAAAGTCGGTCAATTCCTCTCCAGCCCGATAGTGCGTAATATGCTTGGACAGGTGAACTCGAAGGTCGATCTGAGATACGCGATGGATAACAATAAAATTGTGATTGTGAATCTTTCCAAGGGTAAGATAGGAGAGGATAATTCGTCTCTGCTCGGGTCTATGCTGATTACGAAATTTCAGATAGATGCGATGAGTAGAGCTAATGTCCCTGAGAAGGATCGTGTGGATTTCTACCTCTATGTGGATGAGTTCCAGAATTTCGCTACTGATGCTTTTGCGACAATTCTATCCGAGGCGAGAAAGTATAAGCTCAATCTGACCATGGCGAATCAATATATTGCCCAGATGCCTGAAGAAGTACGAGATGCTGTGTTTGGAAATGTGGGTAGTATACTGAGTTTCCAGGTGGGCTTCGACGACGCGGAGTATTTGTCTCAGCAATATGGTGAAGAGGTTTTGCCAAATGATCTCGTGAATTTGAGTAAATATACATGTTATATGAGGCTGCTGATCGATGGTATGCCTTCGAAGACTTTCTCTCTGACGACGCTTCCGCCTCCAGTCTTCGATATGGATGCAGATCGTAAAGAGAAGGTGATTAGACTCGCGAGAGAGAGGTATTGTGCTTCTAGAGCGGTGGTAGAAGATAAGATTTCTCGCTGGAGCAAGGGGATAGATATCGATGGAGATTCGGTGTTGTCTTTGCCTCCTTCTTTAGATGTAGATTTGGTGTCTTCTCCAGATGTTCCGGCGGTTTTGTCTCCTCCAGCTGCTACAATTAATACGAAACCAGTATTGCCAAATAAAAATGAATTGCTTTTGAAAGATAGAAAGACACTTCCTCCTAAGGATTAATCTTTCAAAACGTCGATACCGGGTAATGAACCCTTTTCGATGAATTCCAGCATTGCTCCGCCTCCGGTAGAGACATGGCTAAATTTTTTGTGTGAAATTCCCAGGATTTTGAGAGCATCCAGAGTGTCGCCTCCACCGATGACTGAGAAAGCTCCATTCTGTGTCGCTGTGGCTATGGCTTTCGCTATGATCTGTGTGCCTCGGCGGAAAGGTCTACTCTCATACACCCCCATAGGTCCGTTCCAGACTATGGTTTTCGCGCGGGAGATTATAGAGGAGAATTGTTTTGCTGAGTCTTGACCGATGTCGAGAATTTTTAGCCCTTTCTTAAGATTGGGGTCTTTACTATTTGTGGTTAATGCGAAATTGCTGATTTTGCGTGCCACTCTATAATCACTAGGTAAAACCAAGTTTTTATGTTTTCTGAGTAATAAATCTGTGATTGACTGTGCTGTTTTGTATTTAGCGTCTTCTACCAGAGAACCACCTAATTTATGCCCTCTGGAAGCCAGGAATGTGTTCGCAATTCCGCCGCCTATCAAGAAATAATCTGCTTTTCCAGCGAAACTGGTGATGATGTCTATCTTGGTATCTATCTTCGCCCCTCCCATAATTAGTACGAATGGATACTCTACACGGTGAAATAATTTACCCAAATTCTCTACTTCCCGTAGCATAAGACTACCTGCGTAAGATGGCAGATATCTCGTAATTCCCACTGTCGACGCATGCGCTCGATGTGCTGTACCGAAGGCGTCATTTATGTATATGTCTCCGAGTAAAGCCAATTGTTTGGCAAATTTATCGTCATTCTGCTCTTCTTCAGCATGAAAGCGAAGGTTTTCCAGTAGAGCGATTTGACCTGATTTGAGTTTGTTACAGACCCTTTCCGCTTCTGGGCCGACGCAGTCAGTCGCGAAGTATATTTTTCTAAGTAGTATATGACTTAGGGCTCTAGCTATCGGTGCTAAGCTAAGGGCTGTGTCAGTTTTGCTTTCTGGACGGCCTAGATGCGATATGAGAATGATTTTGCATTTCTGCTTGAGCAAATACTTGATAGTAGGAAGACTCTCTATCAGGCGTGTCTTGTCGCTGATTTTGCCAGCTTTTATCGGAACGTTGAAATCTACTCTGACTATCACTGTTTTGTTTTTTAACTCTGCATCTAGATAATTTTTTATATTCATAATGATATGAATTATTTTAATATTATTAAAGCTGACTTTGGTCTTGATGACAATGACGATTTTAAGTTCGCTTAATGTCTGATGTTTATTGTCTCTTTGTTTTATTTCATAATTTGTAAATATATGCGAAGTTTCAATAAAGTATTGTTGATTGGAAATTTGACTAAGGATCCGGAAATTCTGGATCTGGAGTCTGGAGTAAAGTTGGCCAAATTTACACTGGCTACCAACAAAAATTGGAGTACCAAGGAAGGTGAGAAGAAGGAACAAACAGATTTCCATAATATCGTCGCCTGGAGGAAATTGGCTGAAATATGTGGAGCTTATCTGAAAAAGGGCTCGGCAGTACTTGTAGAAGGGAAGCTAAATACAAGTAAATATAAAAGCAAAGCTGGTGAAAACAAGTTAGTTACTGAGATCTATGCAGATGAAATTAATTTCATCAAATACAAGAAAGATCAGGATATAGATGAGATAAATCTGGTGTCGGTCGAAGCGTAGAGCATGGAAGCTAAATATTAGTTTAATTTTGACGGGAATATCATGTACTATGGTCTGGAAATATGATCATTAGTACATGTATTTTTCCGTCATAATTACGACTTACAATAGAGCCGATATATTAAATGAATGCCTGGAAGCATATTATCGGCAAAGTGTAGATGAAAGAGATTATGAGATAATCGTCGTTAATGATGGGAGTACAGACCATACTGCGCAAATCGTAAGCGCTTTCAGTAAAAAGCACAAAAATCTTATATATATCAGACAGAAGAATCAGGGGCAGGGGATAGCCAGAAATAACGGTTTGAAACACGCGCGCGGAGAAGTGGTAGTCATCGGTCAGGACGATATAATCCCTACACATGATTTCCTGTATGAACATCAGAAATTTCATTATATGTATCCTAAGGAAAATGCTGCGGTGCTCGGGTTTACTGCGTGGCATCCGAAACTGAAAATAAATAATTATATGAGCTGGATGGTGAATGGTTCAAGTATTTTGGGGTTGTTCGGTGGGCATCAATTCGCATATGAGAAACTGAAGGGCAAGAAATTTGCTGATTATAATTTCTTCTATACTTCAAATATTTCTCTGAAGAGATCACTGCTGAATAAATATCATTTTGATCCTGCTTTCTCGTCTTATGGCTGGGAAGATATTGAGCTTGGATATAGGCTGCATCTGTCTGTTGATTTGAAGATATATTACAATTCATGGGCTGTCGCGTATCATGATCATCATATGGAGGAATCTTCGTTGCCGGGGCGTATGAAAGCTGTCGGATATTCTGCCTGGATTATTCATAAGAAATATCCTGAACTCGGTAAAGTGCCTGGCGTGGGTAAATATTTGATTTTAAAGTTTATCAGTATGCCTCCGTTTATTTGGCTGGGGGCTTTGGTTAAGTGGCTTTCGGGAGATAAGATTTATAAATATTATTATTATATACTTTCCAAGAAATATTTCCTCATGGGGCTCGCCAAAGGAAAGAAAAAATTTGCTTAAACTCTTGTGTCTGTTTCTGCTATAATCCGACCAGCAATTGCTTTGTAAACAAAAACATAATGTTCAATCGATTAAGGAAAATACTTGTTATCTTATTGATTACTACGCTCTCTCTCTCGACATTGACCGGATGTTTCAAGAAATCAGGTACTGTAGGCAGTAATGGAAAAGTACTTCCAGTACAGTTGGTATATTATAAGCTTTTTGACAATGAAGATGTCATCAAGCCGATGATTCAGCAATATCAATCCAGTCATCCGAATGTGACGATCAAATATAAGAAATTCGATAATTATGCTGAGTATTATAAAACTATTCTGAATGAATTGGCTGAAGGGGAAGGGCCAGACATATTCTCTGTGCCGAATTACTGGCTGATGAATAATGCCAGAAAGGTCACTCCGATGCCTCAGGATAAGATGACTGAACAGCAATTCAATGATTCTTTCGTCAGTGTAGCAGCTCATGATTTGGTATTTGCGGATCCTCGTGACGGAGCGAAGAAGATTTTCGGTTTACCTATCTCTGTGGATACTTTGGCTCTGTATTACAATAATGATCTTTATCAGGATCGGGTTCCAGCCAAAGGCCGTCCATCTTCCACATGGGAAGGGTTCAAGGATGATGTCTATAGGCTAACCAAGGCTGATAAAAGTTTCGAGAGATTTGAAGTGGCTGGGACTGCTATGGGCCGATCAGATAATATTGCAAGAGCTATGGATATACTCTATATGCTGATGATTCAGTATAAAGTAAATCTATATAATGAAGGTTTGTCACAGGCTGATTTTGCCAATCAACAAGCGATCGGACCTGTGTTGACCAGTATTAATCCTGCTACTGAAGCGATGGATCTCTACACAAGTTTCGGTCTCGCTTCACAGAAAAATTATTCCTGGAATGAGTATATGGTGGATAGTAATTCTGATGTGAAGGAGATGGAAGCTTTCGCCAGAGGTAAAGTAGCGACAATTTTCGGATATTCTTATCTATATGAGCAAATCAAGGATGAGATAGAACAATTGAAGAGAAAGAATGTGTCCGTGATGAATCCTGGAAGCATCAAGATTAGTCCTGTGCCTCAGGTATTTGATCCGGCTACTTCTACTGAGAAACGAGATGCTTACGCCAACTATTTCGCTGAAACGGTAAGTAGAAATTCTGCAAACCCAGAGATAGCGTGGGACTTCCTGACTTTCATGACGTCGAAGGATAATCTGGCTTATTATAATCAGAAAACTCATGCACCGACTTCACGACGTGATCTCATAGATGCTCAAATGCAAGATCCAATTTATGGAGTTTTCGCCGAGCAAGTCGGATACGCTGAGAGTCTGGTTATATATGATTGGGATACATATAAAAGCATTTTCGCGAAAGCGATATCCTCTGTAATAGCCACCACTTCTAGTCCTAGAAGCGCCATACAGACAGCTCAGCAGGATATGAGTAAGATATTGCCAGTAGAAGGAATTTTGCCGACGCCGCCTGTGGATTCGAAATTAAAATCTACAAAATGAAGGCATTAAAATTGTCAGGTATATTGCTGAGAGTATTTCTGGTTACTTTCGGTTTCCAGATACAGACTTTAATCTTCAAGAGTGAAGTTTTTAGTGGTCAATTTAGCATGTTTAATAGCGTTTTCTTGAATCTAAGCGAGGTGGTGCTCTGGTGTGCTCTGGGCGCTTATGCTTGGCATCTTATCGCTGGAGGTAAGATACGTAGTCGTATATTGAATGTTCAGAATTTCGCCGTGTTACTTTACCTCGCTGCAGGAGTGTTGAGTGTGTTCTTCGCCTCGGATAAGGTTCTCGCTCTTTTGCTTGTCTGGAAGGGGCTGGAGCTTCTGATTATATATTTCTTACTGGCAGAGGGGATATTGGAGAAGAAAGAAATTATTAAATATCTGATGATAGGCGGTGCGGTTCAGCTGCTTATCGGTTTCGGACAATATGTCCGTCAGGGGTCTCTGGGGCTGACCTTTCTCGGAGAATCTGACCTGAATGCAAGTATGATGAATGTGGCTAAGATCAACCTTGGCGGAGAGAAGCTGGTGAGAGCCTATGGGACTTTCCCCCATGCGAATGTGTTTGGTGGATTTCTGGTTATATTATTTGGATTGTATTTCCTGGATATCAGAAAGGAGAATTTGTATCAGAAAATTCCTTTCATTGTGGCTCTTTGCGTCGGTATATTGATTAGTTTCTCTAGAGCTGCGTGGTTGGCTGGATTTGCTTTCTTGATACTATTATTTTCCCAGCATAGTGTGAAATTGAATTGGAAATATATAATACTTGGTGCGGTGGTGTTGATATTTGTCCTGGTATTTCTGAACTTTGTGACGATTATTTGGTCTAGAATTACGGATTTCTCTGGAGATACTTATACTGAGAGAATTTTGTTTGCAGATATGGCCCAGAAAATATTCTGGCTTCATCCTCTCGGAGTGGGGTATGGGAATTTTGCCTCGGTGATGGGTTTTGTCTCGAGTGCCCCTTTGCAGCCGTGGCTGTTTCAGCCTGTGCATAATATTTTCATACTTGCTTTTGTGGAGCAGGGGATTATCGGTGGATTGCTTTTGATCGGCTTATTTGTCAGCTCATTCAGACTCTGTCAGTCGGCTATGAAGAGGCTTCTGAAGATGGAGAAATATCAATGGAAAGTGTGGATTGGATGTCTTTTTATCCTCGTGATACTCGGCATGTTTGACCATTATCTCTATACTATCTGGCCTGGTCAGGTAATGCTTTTTGTAGTATTTGGTTTGATAAATTTGTCCTGGCAGGAGCGGAAAGAGCTCGATTTACTCAAATAATTGGCTGTTCCCTCTGAGGAAATCTTCAGTTGTCATGCTTTTCTTCCCTTCCATCTGAATTTCATCTATTTGTATGGCTTTGGAAGTGGTGCCTAGTAGTATAACGCCTGATTGAATTTGGAAAATCCCTGGAGAAAGTATTTGTTCAGAGATTCTGGCCTGAATAATTTTACAGACTTTTTCTTTGATTATTATACTTATTCCCGGCCATGGCTTGAATGCTTTCAGCTTCCCAATTATGCTTTCGGCGGATTCTATCTGTGCGTCGATTTGCCCATGCTGTTTGATGATTTTTTGGCAATATGTTGCTTGTGATTCGTCTTGAATCGATGGTTGAATTTCACTGTTTGCAATTTTGATCAGGCAATCAGGGAGTTTCTCTGCCCCAAGTTTGCTAAGCGTATGACGGAGTGTCAGATTATCATCCTGATTTCCTATCGGAATCTGGTGAATTTCATATACTGGACCCTGATCCATGCCGGCTGTCATCTCCATTATGGAAATACCTGTCTCTAGGTCGCTATTCAGCAGGCTCTGCTCTATAGGTGATGCTCCTCGGTATTTCGGCAGAATTGAGCCGTGAATATTGATAGCTTTCACTCGAGGTAGTGCCAGTACTTTCCGACTTAGTATCTGTCCATAGGCTACTACTACGAGAAAGTCGATGTTCCAGGATTTGATTTCCTCAAGTAATTCTTGGTCTTTATTGAGTTTGGTCGGCTGTAATACTGGCAAATTGAGCTGTAAAGCAAGCGTCTTGACCGGAGAGGCTGTAAGCGTCTGATGTCGGCCTACCGGCTTATCTTCCTGCGTAATTACTGCCATTATTTGAAATCTAGGGTCTGAAGCAAGTCTATCTAGTACAGGTACGGCAAATTCAGGTGTACCCAGAAAGACTATTTTGACAGGTGTAGTCATTTTGTATCTTGCATTTAGTATGAATTAGTAATAGGATTAAACACTATCTTTTAGCAAGTATGCAAGAATTATTTATACAGGCTGGACTGCTTATCAAAAAGGCCAATAAAATCCTGTGCATTTCACATAAGCGCCCTGATGGAGACACTCTCGGCGCGTCAAACGCCATAAATCACGTGATGAAAGAGATGGGGAAGGATGTACAGATGGCTTGTGTGGATGACATCCCTGAGAGATATTATTTCTTGTCTGAAGTCAGGAAAAGTATTAAGGAATTTAATTTTCTAGATTATGATTTGATTTTTGTAAGTGACGCAGGGGCTTCATACATGACCAAATATCACGAAATATATCCGGAAATTTTCAAAGGGAAAGTACCTGTCATAAATCTAGATCATCACTCTTCCAATGATAATTTCGGAACTTTGAACATCGTGGATATCAATAGTGCTTCTACTACTATCTTGATATATAAAATGCTGAATTTCCTGGGGATAAGGATATCTCCGAATGTTGCGACTGCTCTTCTGTGCGGAATATATAATGATACAGGTAGTCTGATGCACGGGAATACGACTCTGGAAGTATTCGAGATTACCGGAAGAATCGTGGAAATGGGAGGTAAGGTAAATGTCGTGGCTAAGAATTTATTCAAGATTACGCCTATCTCTACCATGAAGGTATGGGGCAAGGTGCTGGAGAGAGCTACTATCAATGAAGAAGGGGTGGTTGTTTCCGTACTTACTCAGAATGATTTGACTGATGCCTATGCGAAGAGTGAAGATGTTTCCGGAGTGGTGGATTTCATGAATGCCGTGCCGGGATCGAAGTTCACTGTGCTTCTGAATGAAGATGAGAAAGGAAATGTGAAGGGGTCTTTCCGTACCAGGCGTGATGATGTGGATTTGGCTGAATTGGCGGAGAAATTTGGAGGAGGGGGGCATAAGAAGGCGGCTGGATTTACTATGCCCGGCAGAATTCATCAGGAAGTGAAGTGGCGAGTATTGCCCGCTAATGATGGAGTGACACAACTTCATGAATCTGATGGTAAGGTTCTCAGAAATGCGCAGGAACTTTTGGGCAATATTTTGCAAATTCCGGAAGTCAAATTTAAGGCTTAATTTTGGCCTTTTGGAGGAATCATGGCTATAATGGTCTGGATTTTTTTGGTTATTGTCTCTTATGATAATTCGTCGAATTCTGGCTTCCTTCCTGGTGTTTCTGTTTGTGATTGTGTCCATCCCCAATTTTTTCATATATTCTATTTCGAGATCTTATCTAGATACTGATTTCTACAAGCGTGAAGATTTGAGAAGTGGTGTGTATGATTTCGTAGTGGATAAGACTGTCTCCATACTTCAGGATAATAGTGAGATGATGAAGGGGTATTTCTCACCTGCGGAGCTGAAAATTCAGATAGAGAAAGTTTTTACTGAGAAAGTATTTACTGGAATTTTGGATGATTTCGCTGTGCAATTAGATAAATATAAGCAGAATACTGGAAGCAGTGTGGTGCTGTCTTTGCGTGTCCTCAGAGATAATTTGCTGACTGTGTCGAATAATTTGGCTTATATCGTGTATCAGAATTTGCCGAGCTGTGCTTCGGATGCTGAGCCTATGAAAATGGGAGGTAAGAAGGCGCCTTCATGCGTAGATAGAAGCGTCAGTTATGAGGATGTGGTGAGGCCCATAATTAGTGATTTCGAGACGACCATCTATAATAATATTCCTGAAGAGATGGCGAATTTCGATAAGGTGATACCTCTGCAGGCTCTGGTGCAGGCTGAGAATCTGCGGAACATCTCTTTCCTGATTTTGCTGGTGATACTAGTGCTGATAGTTTTGGTGATTTTCAGTAGTACTTCTGTGATTGTGGCTTATATCGGAAATGGATTTTTCCTGAGTGGACTTGTGGGTTATGCTGTGGGTAGCAGTCTGATGATGGGACTTGGTGGTCTGAAGGAACAGCTGGAAGATGTACGCTCGCAGCAGTTCTTGTACTTCCTCTTCAATTTCCTGACTGAGGAGATCAAGAGGCTTTCTTTACTTTTCCTGCTCGTCGGTGTAGCACTGATCATGATTAAGTTTGTGCTGAATAGAACTATTGAGTTAAGAAAATAAAATGTCTCATAATAGATATATTGTCATCATCAGCTTCGCGGCTATCATCAGTTGGATGGCTTTCTATCTAGTGGTGACCAAGCTCGATCCATTCATGTCTACAGGTCTTGCCTTGGCGCTGTTCTTCGTGAGTTTGTTCTTCGCCTTGACCAGTACTTTCACAATTGCAGGATTTTATCTGAGAGTGTGGTTCAACAAAAATGAGATATATTATGACCATATAAATGTATCTCTGAGGCAGGGAATACTGCTGACTCTGATTGCCCTTGGGAGTTTGCTTTTTCAATTACTCGGAGTACTTACATGGTGGTCTGGACTCCTGCTGATCGGAGCTATCACGATGATAGAGTTTTATCTGGTGGCTAAGGATTGATTTTGTGCATGAGAAAGCCCCCGTCCTACCATGCGGTAGACGGGGGACATTCTCTATTTTACCTGTTCACCTCCTTTCGAGATGAGAAACACTTTCGCGTTGGATTGAGGGGAGCCGTCCTTCCGGATAGCTGCTACCCTTGGGTGGGGCGGCGGCCTAGCGGCCGACGCCGGTGTCCCTCACGTCGGGAAGGGCACGGCGTGCCAGCAGCTCGTCGTACTGCTGCCGGAGGACGGCGATCTGCGCCATCGCTCCAGC
>CAIOIA010000055.1 GCA_903858295.1 uncultured Candidatus Peregrinibacteria bacterium
AAAGCCGATCCCATGCTCTTCAGCATATCCTTGAGAATGGTGTCAAAGAAATTTTTGTCAGTTACTACCTCTCGACCATGCTCAGCTGCCTGGGCTCGCACTACTGTCTTGAGGGCTGTCTTACGGGCGTTATCCACCTGTTTTAATTCTGATTTTACTGCATGTTCATATGTCTGATGGCCATGCCGCTGGGCTTGTATTGCCTGTGATGGCTGCGTCTCACGCACACGGATTTTCCATCCATTTTGTACTGAGACTCTTTCACCTGAGGCTGTAAAATATCCAGTTTGTTCATCTTTGAACCCCCGTGTCGCTCCTGCGAAGACTAATTTGCCCTGCTGGTCGAATATGTCGATTTTCAGAATATTTGGAGGCAATATGTCGGATAGATCCAGATCCCAGAGTGCCTGCTGATTATCTCCGAAGTCTGCGATGAATTCGAGATTGGTGGGCGAGGCAAGAGTTCCCGGCTGGTGGGTGGGCGCGGCTGGAGTTCCCGGACTGCGAGTAAGTGCGCCAGGGCCGGCCGAGGTGGATCGGGTGAGGAAGAGGGATGAGAGGCGGATGTGGCGGTCTAGGGGGGCGGATTTGATTTGGGCGAGGGAGAGGCCGGCCGCACGTAGAAGATCGAGATCTCCATCTCTTTGCCATTTGGCTGCTTGTTCTCTTAGTCGCTGTCTCTCTAGTGGAGGCATTTGCTCTGTGGCTCGCAGAAATTCCTCATTGTCTGTCAGATGTTCCGGAAATTTCTTATGTACTTCCTTATTTGAAGTTGGCGCTGCTTCTGCGCCAGTCTGGACACGACTTGGGGCGCTTTCTGAACTCTGGCCTAGATTTTCTCCTGCAAATGTCATAGAGTCTGATATAATCCGTATATTATAGCATAGAATTGGCTTAATTATGAGTAAAAATGTACTAAAGATAGTGGGACTTACTGTAGAGGTCGGAGGGAAAGAGATTCTTAAGGATTTCAGCCTGACCGTGAAGCCCGGGGAAATTCATGCAATCATGGGCCCAAATGGCTCTGGTAAAAGCACTCTCTGCTACGCTCTGATGGGACACCCACGCTATAAGATAGTAGCTGGCACAGTGGAATATGATGGCAAGAATATGTCTCAACTTCGTACTGATGAGAGAGCAAAGCTTGGTATTTTCCTGGGATTTCAATATCCTCAGGAAGTCGCAGGAATAACTTTTGGAAATTTTCTTAGACAGGCTGTGAATTTACGTAAGACGAAAGAAGAAAAACCTTATGGAGCTGCGGAATATTTCAAAATTGCCGAGAGCTTACTTGCAAAAGTAAAAATGGAATCTAAATTTATAGGTCGTGGGGTAAATGAAGGCTTCTCAGGAGGAGAGAAGAAAAGAGCCGAGATTGTACAGATGGCTGCGCTGAATCCCTCCTTGGCCTTACTGGACGAGATAGATTCTGGACTGGATATTGATGCTCTGAAGGCGGTGGCGGAAGGTATAGCAGCTGTGCAGAAAGAAAATGGAATGGGACTTCTGCTCATCACGCATTATCAGAGACTATTACGCTATCTGAAAGCTGATTTCGTGCATGTGATGGTAGGTGGATGCATCGCAGAGAGCGGTGGAATGGAGCTTGTCGAAGAATTGGAAAAAAATGGATATAAGAAATATGCCTAAGAAAGAAATAACTAAAGATGTTGTTCGAATGGGTGGGGAACCT
>CAIOIA010000056.1 GCA_903858295.1 uncultured Candidatus Peregrinibacteria bacterium
ACCAATATTCAGAAAACTCAACCAGCAATTTCAACAATCACAAGCTCAGGTTGCTATTCACCGCTTGTGCGAATATACAGGCCTGAGTGTGAAAAATAAAATTAAAAAATCAAAGAAAGGTTAAAATCTAAAGGCTAATCTTCTTAGACCCTTAGCGAGCCACGAAACCCCCTACGATCATCGTGACCGCCAGGATAAGCCTCGTACACGCAAGCGCCACGGTCAACACGATAACCAAAGAGCGCAACGCCAGCCCTAGTTTTGTCAACTGGGTTTCTTTTCTCCTCAGGGGTTAGCACCCAGCTCCAAGTATTCCTATCATAATGACCTATTTTTTGCAGTTTGTTTAAATATTGGTCACCATCAAGCATTTCAACACCCATAGCACCAGCTTTCTCCAAAGCCTGATTATAGGTCAGGTCTCTTCTACCTGATGGACTCTCTGTAGAACAATCAAAGAATATATATTCACCATTCTCATATCCTACGACATCCGGCTCGCCTCCAGTTGTTTCCATTTCATGCAATGACCATAGTTTTTCAGGTCTTGCCTCCAGTTTTGCTTTGACCTCGACCCATTTCATCCCCTTGTGACGATTCTTCATATTCGTCTTATCTTCGAAGCGAGTTTTCAGAATTCTCAATAATTCTATTACCCGTTCAGGAGAGAGTTCGTGTGTGTTTGGCTTCTCGCCATTATTACTCTGCTCTCCCAGTACATGTGAATCCGTTGTGCTTGATGCTAAAATCTGCTTGACTGGAAGACAGCGACTGGCTCTTCTGGAAACTGCGTCACGAATCTCGTTGAATTCGCTTCTTCTTGCTAATTCTTCGCGAGTAGCAGGATCAAGCTGAAGCACCAAGGCCTCACGCTTTGCAATCAACTCAAGCATCTGTGCTCGTAGATTTTGTTCTTCTTTAGCGATGCCTTCCTTGGCGTTTTCCTCGAAACCGGTGGGCTTTCCATTCCACACTTTTGGTTTGGCTTCAGGTTTTGGCCTATCAGTCAGCCAGTAGGCCAGCTTCAGCTTAAGACGATCCACGAGGGGTGGCTTCTCCGGTGAAGAGGCTGTGAATTTATGTTCAAGAGCTACAACATAACAGTCAAAATCGATGTACATGGTGTTTAGTGCTGTCTCAATAACATCTATCTCATCCATAAGCTCAGCTTTTTTCTCAGCTGTTAAAGCAGTGGCTGAGGATGGGGCTGAAGATGGGTCTTCCTGCCGCTCTGCACTTAGAATGTCGGCTCCCAGATTTTCAGCTTCTACTACGATATCGTCTTGTCGTGGCCGACCAGATGGGAAATCTATGATTTGACCTGTTTTACCCATAATATAAATGAGATTAATCCTGATATTCTACCATTTTGAAGAGTTTTCTTCAATGCCATCTGCGATTTTTTCATAAACTTCCCACTTAAAATGCGTTCTTTGTTTGTGACTTCCGTGTCGCGATATTATCCCGCTATAACCAGCTATATTAGTTGGATTGAGCCTGCTATGGATACGGGAAATATTTCTTGTGTTTAAAGCCCTGCCAGAAGGCCAGATCTGTACACCAAGGAATTTCAGCCCTTTACATGATTTGATTATTAGATGGTTCCTCCTGTTAATTACCAATTTGAGCCGGTTTTGCAGAAATACTTTAATTGAAGCCTGCATTTGCTGCAATTCCTGCAAGTTTGAATGAATTAAAACAAAATCATCGCCATAGCGCAGATATGCTACCGGTCTAAGTATATGTTGCACGTAGCGGTCAAGTTCGTTGAGGTAAATATTAGCAAAGATTTGGCTGGTCAGATTACCTATAGGCATACCAACTCGCCGAACTTGATCAGAAGAGAATCCCGTTATAATTTTGGAAATTGGATTGAAAGTTTCCTCATCGGTGATTTTACGGCTTAATATACCCAATAAGGTGGGCTGGTCTACGCTATCAAAAAACTTTCGGACATCCCCTTTCCATACATAAGAGTCCGGGTATGAATCAATGAACTGCTGGGTACGCTCAATTGCTCCAAGCAAGCCTTTGCCTACTCGACAAGACCAGGCATCATAACTGAACGTATGGTTATAAATCGGCGTTAAGTAGTTATAAACCAGTCGATGAACTATGCGGTCACGTATGCCGGCTACCGATATTTCTCTTCTTTTGTTGTCTGAGACAACGAGTTTACGGTATATACCATGTTGATAAGTTCCAGAATTGAGATCGCGATATAGTTTGTATAATTCCCGCTCCAGATGGTATTGAAATGAATGGAATTCTGAGGTAAATCGCTTGCCCTTCCTAAACTCAAACCAGGTCTTCCATATATTTTCTAAACTTAAATCAATGGACATCTTGCCGATAATAAATAAGACTTATGAGATATACAAAACTACTGTCGAGATAAACAGCAAATTAGAAAAACGTTGGCGATTTGATTTCGGGAAAGGATTAGAAAATTCAGTACTGGAATATTTGGAAATATTGATTATGGCGAAAAACGCTCCAAAGACAATGAAAGTCGGATATTTGCTAAAAGCAGTAGCAAAACTGGAGATAATTGTTTTGAAATATCGGCTATTGCTGGAGTTTAAACTGGTGAACGAAACACGGCTATTTCAAATCCAGAGTAAACTGGCTGAGATAGGCAGAATGCTGGGTGGATGGCTAAAAGCTGTCCAAAGTTTATAGTCCCTTAGCGAGCCACGAAACCCCCTATTATCATTGTGATTGTCAGGATTATTCTCGTTCACGTAAGCGCCATTGTCATTACGATTACCATAGAGCGCAACGCCAGCTTCTGATAGAGTTCGTCTGTTCTGCAGCTACAGTCGCGACCATAGTACAGGCATTGGTTTGCATTTTTCATCCCGTCCAGCGAGATAAACTCTACTCAAACCTAAGGGTCTAAAAACTTTTTGAATGCTTTTTCAGACTTCTTCTGATATACAAAGTCTTTTTTTGAAAGAGCACCCTACGGTAGCCTTGAACCAATATTCAGAAAACTCAACCAGCAATTTCAACAATCACAAGCTCAGGTTGCTATTCACCGCTTGTGCGAATATACATGCCTGAGTGTGAAAAATAAAATTAAGAATCAAAGAAAGGTTAAAATCTAAAGGCTAATCTTCTTAGACCCTTAGCGAGCCACGAAACCCCCTAAGATCAGAGTGACGGTCAGGAGAATTCCCGCGCACGTAAGCGCCCGCGTCACGACGAGAACCAAAGAGCGCAACGCCAGCCTTAGTTTTGTCAATTGGATTTCTTGTTTCTTTCGGAGTAAGTACCCATACCCAAGTGGTTCTATCGAACGCACCCTTCAGCTGCAGCTTATTCAGATACTGATCTCTATTAAGGATTTCACACCCCATGGCTGCCGCTATGTCTACGGCATTGCCACTAATTATAGCATCTGGATGTTGTCTCTTCAGTTCTTCTTCTGCTGCTCTATCATATACTATGTTTCTATGGCTATTGTTCTGACCTGCAGGGCTTTCGGCTGAACAACTGAAAAATATATATTCACCAGTGTGTCCGTCATAGTCGACTACATCCGGTTCGTGACCATTTTGTTCCATTTCATTTAATGACCATAGTTTCTCAGGTCTTGCCTCCAGCCTTGCCTGGACTTTATCCCATTTCATCTCCTGGTGACGGGATCGCATATTATTTGGGTCTTCAAAACGTGCTTTAAGAGTTTTGAGTAATGTCTCTGTTTGTTCCGGTGAAAGTTCGCGCTTATTCGCGATATTTGCGTTTCCTTTCAGTGTCTTGCCATTATGGCGTGGCTTGCTCTCAACTCACTCTGCCGCTCTGACAGCTTTGGTGATTCTAGCATGAGTGACCATTAATCTTCCCTTGATGATCGGATGTTGAATTGATTCCATTGCTCCACTCACAGCTCTTTCGGTCTCTTTCAAATTGGACATTCTCTTCCCAAATTTCTCCAAATATTTCGGCAAATCGTACTTGAAACAATCCAAAATTAATACGAGCGCTTTCACGTCCTTCACTCTCATATCAAGGTCCTGATTGGCATTCATTTCTGCAATATATTGGTCAATATCCGCAGGATCGACGAATATTCTCCGTAGATATCCATATTTCTTTTCTTTGCTATTCAGCTCTTCTGATGACAGAGCGGCAAATAGATTTTCCGGATTTGGGCTTCGCTCTGAGGATTCCAGGGCCGGATTTCGTGGATTGGACATATATTGTTGATTTAGTGAACACTTATTGTTATCGTAATAGCATATTTACAGTATTTTGCAATAGAAGCGTTTGCAGACAGTTCTGGAGATATGATTGGAAAATGTTGCTTTCGAAATTCTATTGCCAAAAAGCGGCTGACAACCTATATTTTACAGGCGAAAAAGCCTGACTCAGCTTACATCTGCGCATCAGGCGACGCACCCATCCGGACAGGTACTCAAGTGGCCAACGAGGGCAGACTGTAAATCTGCTGGCATCACGCCTCCGAAGGTTCGAATCCTTCCCTGTCCACCAATCAAATCATCTTTTATGATATTCAACACTCGACCTGCAGATTTCAATCCCAAGATGGAAGTGGTTAGCTGTTTCGTAGAAAATGACGGAAAATTTCTACTTCTACACCGACAAGATCATAAACCCGAAGGCAATACCTGGGGCGTGCCAGCCGGGAAAGTCGAGAAAGATGAAAGCCATTTATCCGCCATACTGAGAGAAATAGAGGAGGAGACCGGCCTCTCTTTTACTGCTGACCAATTGGAATACCTGACTAAAGTCTTCGTCAGATATCCTTATGCCGATATCATCTTTCACATCTTTCGAACAGCGCTGCATGTGCATGACGCTATCGTGATAGATCCTTCCGCACATAAAGACTATTGCTGGGCCACCCCGCAGGAATCCCTAGAAATGCCACTGATTCCTGATGAAGATGGGTGTATTAAGCTTGTTTACGATTTGTAAAACATATTTTCTTGCTCGTCAACCCCATCTAATTCCCCTTCTTCACTCGCTGCATAGCGTTTTTTGGCTTGTTGATTAGTCAAACCCCTAGTTTGACCAATTGAACTTATCTGGGAATAGCCTAAAATTAGCAGGCATAAGCTTCAAACAGTGCGGTTTCATGGCTAAAACAAACACAACAAAACTCTCTTCATCCACTTGCGGTAACTCTCGGATTCAGCGTGCTTTAGCCACTTTCTTGCTATCTATATTATTACTGGTAAATGCCGGACAGACTTATGCTGCGACCATCACGGTCGATACTTTGAATGACAATCTGCTGCCGGCGGGGGACTGCGGACTACGAGATGCTATCAACGCCGCCAACACTAATGCGGCTGTAGATACTTGCGCTGCAGGAGAGGCCGCTCCAACTGTGGATAATATAGAATTTTCTACAGGGCCTGGGACTATCACTCTGGGTGGCACTCAACTTCCGACGATCACAGAGACACTCAATATAAATGCCGATACCGATAATGATCATGCTCCTGATATCACGGTGGATGCGGCTGGGACAAGCCGCGCGCTGGATGTGAACGCTCCGGCTGTCAGCGTGAGAGGATTTAATTTTCTAAACGGCGCACAAGCCGGACTTGCGGATGTGGGCGGTACTATTCGCGTCCGAAGTGCAGCGGATCTCACACTTCTTGATTCTGATATCGACACTTCTACTGCTCCTCGAGGAGGCGCTATCGGTATAGATTCCGGAAGTGGCACTGTGTCGCTGGATAATGTAAATATTAGCAATACGACGGCAGGAAATGGAGGTGCTATATATGTAGAAACTGAGATGGTAAATCCCGATCCTGACGACACTGATCTGACCATAGACAATTCTACTATTACAGACAGCACAGCTACTTCCGGAAGTGGAGGCGGCATATATATAGGTGTAAACAATGAAGCTTTAATACAAAACACAACCATCATAAATGCCGATGCAGCCCAATATGGCGGAGGTATATATCATGCAGGAGAGATGGCAAGACCTGTGGTGGACACGCCGAATTTGAATTTGAGTGGAGTGAGCATAGTGAATTCTGATGCCAATACTTCTGCAGGAATGTTTGGCGGTGGTGGAATTTATCTCGGCGGATCGATGGAGACAGTCTCTGATGGATCGCTTCTACTGGATAATAATACTGCCTTCGATGGAGGAGGCATATATCTGAGTAGTGGCGGTTCACTTCAAATAAATGGTGCTCTGGGACAGGAAGCGGTCTTCCAAAACAACAGCGCTTCTTCGAGTGGTGGTGCGCTGACCATCGGGACTTCTGTCGCCGCATCAAGTATCTCTCATGCGAACTTCTTCACTAATGACAGCACTGCTACTGGTGGAGCTATCTGTATAAATTCTTCCAACACTACATCTATCTCAGATAGTAATTTTTATCAAAACAGTTCCGTGAATGGCGGTGCTATCAGCACTGCGGGTGGGTTAGGGCTCGGTGAGACCGTAACTCTGAATATAGACAATAGTAATTTCGAGGGGAATACAGGAGCTGGTGGAACTGGTGGAGCTATCTATGCCGGAGTACGAAGTATTATGGATTTTGCAGGCGTGACCACTGATGTAGCCGGGCAAGGGCCCGTAAATAATTCCGCTGGGCAGGGTGGGTTTCTCTATATGGCGAATGTCGGAGACAACAGCTCTCTGACTATGACTGACTCAAATATCAGTAATAATAATTCCACTTCGTGCGGAGGAGCGATGACCCTGAATTCGGCTTTCAATACTTTGCTACCTCCTCTACTACTGACTAATGTTGTGATGTCCAATAATACTTCTACCGATCGTGGTGGAGCTCTATGTATGCCTCTAGGAAGTATGCTTCTGAATAATGTGGATTTCACTGATAATTCTGCGGCTGATTATGGAGGTGCTATGTTCATCGGGAATGGCGGGGGACAGTCATCAGCAGAGATCACCAACGGATCGAATTTCACTGATAATTCTGTGGAGAATCTCAGAGGTGGAGCTATCTCTATCTTTCAAGTGGGGCTCGCCACAAGTCAGATGAGCGTGAATGGATCTGCTTTCTCTGTAGCTCTGCCCGGACCACTGCCTATCGAAGCCGGTGGCGCTATATATAATCAGGACAGCTCTGTCGATATCAACAACTCTACTTTCAATTCTGATGACATCGCACGAGTAGATAATGGAGGTGCTATATATTCCAGCGGGGGAACGCTGAACCTCACTTCTTCGAGTATCTCTGATTTCGCTACGACCGCGGATGGTGGAGCAATTTATAATAATACTGGAAACACCACTACGATTACGGATTCTACTCTGCAAAGTAATATAGCCGGTGGCTCTGGTGGAGCAGTGTATTCCAAAGGCCCATTAAGTATTTTCACCTCCTATGTCGGAGAAAATCAAAGTACGGATGGAGGTGGAATCTATATAAATAATAGTAATCTAATATTGAAAAATTCCACTATCGACAGCAATGATGCAACGGGCGGAGATGGGGGAGGAATTTATCTGGGTGCCGCAGCAATAGTGATAAGCATAACCACTTCGACAATTGCTTATAATCATGCACTTGGCTTAGGTGGCGGACTCTACAAAGCGCTGGCAGATATGAATATGAATAATACTATTCTGGAAGGAAACACTTCCACTACTTTCGGGCCGAACCTGGATTGTACAAATGTGATGGGTGGTATATCAAATGGTCATAATCTTTTCAGTGATACTACCGGATGTGGAGCCGGCTTTGCCGTGAGTGACATCATAGATCAATCTGCGAATCTCGATCTACTGGCCATGTATGGTGGGACAACTCTCAATTATAATTTACTTGCCGGGAGTCCTGCTATCGATGCTGGCGACACCGTCGAAGTCACTGATCAGAGAGGAGTGGCCAGACCGCAAAATGTCTCGCCTGATATCGGCTCACATGAATATGAAGATAATGATCCGCCTGTCATCGCCGAGGTAACTCCAGTGCCGACTCCGGATACTGACACGACACCTGACTATACTTTCTCTAGTACAGAAGCTGGTACCATTACCTATGACGGGGGATGTACTTCCGCGACTGCCGCAGCAACTGTGGGCGCTGTGACAGTCACTTTCACTGCTCTGGATCCCGGTACATATGCTCTATGTACAATTACTGTCACTGATCTTTTCAATAATATTAGTAATTTGCTGGCTATTACTTCTTTTACTATCACTGTGCCTGCACCGCCCGCTCCTGCTGTAGTACCTGGGAGTGGAGGCTCTGCGAGATTTGGCCAGCCATCTTGTTCAGGTGCGGATTGCAATGGCGGTCCGAAAGTTCTTGTAGAGCCTCCTGTAACTACACCACCGAAATTGCCGACAATTATTCCGCCTACTACTACGACTACAATTCCGACTTCTACTTCAGTGTCGACTGGTGGAATTGTAAGTACAAATTCTAGTGGAGGTGGCAGGCTCACTACTAATCGCAATTCAGTTCATCCTTCGGCCGGCCAGACCGCTCCTGTCATCACAGAGCCGATAGCGACTGATGTCCCTGTCGACAATGTACAGCCTGCCGCTCCGGAGAAAGCTGTGCTACCACCGATCACAGGCGCGCGCGTACTTCCTGGACTCATCATCACCACTCCTGATTCCGGATTGAAATCTGCTGATGATACTCCTTTCATCATGGGTGAAGGACCTGTAGGTAAAGCTACGG
>CAIOIA010000057.1 GCA_903858295.1 uncultured Candidatus Peregrinibacteria bacterium
ACCATCCTTGACCAAATGGGCACAATACGCTCCTGACAGAAAGCTTGTCCAGAACGCATTCATCACAGTAGCAGCTACTTATGGTAGCCTGGATCAGAAGGGAGCATTGAAACTCAACAACAAGACTGCATTCACCAGAGAAACATTGAAGGCTCACATTGAAGCTAAATTGAAAGAGGAAATCGGCGCACAAATAAAAGACAAAAAAGGCAAAGCCAAAGTATATCCGAACGGCCTCACCATCTACTCCCGAGACCGTCTCGAGCCAACATCTCCTCCAAATTTCAGTGCGCGTGTGGATGATAGAGGCCGCATCACCGTCGCGCTAGACGAGAAATGGCTTACGCAAACTTTTGAACAGACGACTGGAGACCAGGGGCCTCGATTCAAGACAGATAGTGACAGAGACATGTTCCTCGCCACCCGCTCCGCAGACTCACACAGCAGCAGCCGCCACGGCAGCAGGTCAGCAAGTCACGAACGCGCCCCAGCAGGCTCATCCCGCCCAGGAGAAAATGCCACAGAAAATGATGGAGACATTGACCTAATGAGTCTTTTGCCAGACACCGACGATCCGACAAAACACCAAACCTAACAAAGCCCACACCTAACCCACCAAAACAACCACATGCCAAATCTCCCATACAGTCCCGAGAGACTACTCGCCCTCATCGCCGAGTCGCCCGCCTACGCCCAGCTCCCGGCGGATGAGAAAGCCAAAATCCAGGAACACATAAGCCTGAATAACAAGCCGGTCTTGATTTATATTTATCAGACACTAGTCGAAGAATCAGCCGCTCTCGACATATCCCGCGAAAATTTAGCCAGGAAAATCCTGACCATCAGCCCCTCCGACCAGCGCCGCATCGACGAGGACATCAGCAAACTATAAATTCGCGGACTAGCACTCACGCATCATATTTCCAGCGCCAATCTCCACGCCACCTTTCACTAAGCGCTTTTCACTTTTAGCTATCCACTCTCTACGCCAAGTACCCCACCCACGCCAGATACGCTCCCATCACGAGCAATACAGCAGCCCCGACGACCCACACGGACTTCATTTTCCTGAACACATGCACCTGCCGGCAGAGCACATTCGGCATGACCAGGAAAGCCGCGCCTTTCAGCAAAGTCATCCAGCCCAGGAGAGTGAGCAGCCCCTGATAATTCCATGCCCAGATGTTCAGGACATTGACCATCAGCAGGCCCAGAATCATGTTGAACACAGAACCCCAGACGAGCAGAAGTCGGCTTCTATCTATCTCATCTATCATCTTCGCCAGCCCAGCTCGATCCGCCAGCATATATACAGCCAGAGCCATCAGCACCGGCCCCGCAATCCTCGCCATCAACATCGAAGTAGTCATATTTTTCATTTAAAAAATAAAACCCTCACCTGATTCTACGCCGATCCCACGAGCCACGCTAGATCCAAAATCGACCACGAAGAATTCTGCCCACACCACGATCACCGCGTATGCTCCAATTCGTGATACCCCGCGCCACGATACCAGCGATTGTATGATTCTGATACATACGAGTTTATTATGGCACCTTCAAGCGTGATATGGACGGCTTGCACTAGCCAATATCACGATATCATTCCACGACAATTTGACAGGTGAGTACAAGCTGGAAAAAGCGACTATTTGGCTTGTATATGCTATGTTTCTAGCATTCAATAACTAGAAATATATGAACAAAACTCAAGCCGCGATGACAGACCCGGAGCTCTACGCCCTCTGCAAGAAATGGGGAGCTGAAGCCCTGGAAGCCCGTCGCAAATTTATTGGCTTGCTGCCAGAAGTGAACTCACGCAGTCTTTACGAGCGCCGCGGTTACAGTTCGATTTATCATTTTGCAGCCACGCTGGGTGGCGTGAGCGAGCAATTAGTAAACGAGGTTTTGCGCTTGGAGAAGCGTTTTGAAGAGATGCCGAAATTGCATACAGCTCTTGTGAATGGAGAGATCGGTCTGAGTAAATTGGCAAGAATTGCGAGTGTAGTAGAGGTCAAAAATGAAGGAGAAATTTGTGAAAAAATCAGAAGTTTATCCAGGCGCTCGGTGGATGTATTAGTGAAGGAAATGAAAGTGGAAATCGAGAGCCCCACCGAACACAATGGCTTATTTGAGGGGAAAAACGAGGCAAAAACCTTGGCCGGACAGAACCACGACTTCGAAATCCTCTCTGCCCTGACACCCGAGGTAAAGGCGAAACTGAAAGAATTAATTGATAAGGAAATAGATATTAATGAGATTTTCTTAAATGCAATGGCTGAAAGAGAGAAGGAAATCGCCCGGCAAAAAGCAGAGATTGTGAAAGCGCAAAACGAAAAGCACTTAGTGAAAAACGTGGTAGAAATATCGAAAAGCGAAGTGCCAAATAGCCCGGATGCGGCACCTGTCGTAAGCGGTAAGTTGCTTGCGAAATCTCGACATATTCCAGTGAAAATCAGAAATATCCTGAAGATGGAATTCGGCAGCAAATGCTCATATCCCGGCTGCCATCTGCGCGCGGAGCAAATCCATCACGAGAAGCTATTCGCATATTTCGGAGAACACGACCCACGAGTGATGAAGCCACTTTGCCGTGGCCACCACGAATTGGCTCATGCCCCTTGAGTGCACGCAGCCTTGGGGCTACTACCATATCAGCAGTCCAAAGACTGGGAAGCCACTCTCAGAGAAATTCGGAGTAAGGGGCTTAAATAAGCCATTAAAAAATTGCAAAAATGACGTAAGTGACTTAGTTAATGCACTTCAGTCGCCCGGGATGCGCGAACCAAAACAGAAGAAAAACACTGCACAGGCAGGCAACAGTCATTTTTGTGATTTTTTCGTGGCTTATTTAAGCTCCCGAACGCAGCTTTCTCTGGGAGTGGCTTCCAAGATTTTGGACGGATAGGGTTTATCACGACATTAATTGCTACCAGAAGCCCATTTACCCATTTTCCACTTTTCTGCGCCGGCATTTTCTGCTATAATTCTAAGATAAAAACCAAAACACCATGAATACACATAATCACAGCTTCCTCACAGCCCCTTCCCGCGCCCTGTCCCACTTCGGACATTACGCGTCCGACTCCACAAATCTGACAGGATTATCACCTAGTCGCACAGTATCACTGGATAGAGTATCAGTCGCAGAAACGACAACAGTCCCTCATGCCAATTTTCAACGAGAAGTAGAAGCACATTACGCAGAAAATCTCAAAAGTCTCAAAGGAGAGATAAAAGCACTTGAAAAGCAGGGCAAAGATCCAGAGAAAATTAAAGAAATATTGAAAGCCAAGAAAGCTGAATTATTCTTAGATGCTTTTAATAAGGCCCTAAAAAACAACTCCAGAATGCTCACCGGCCCTCAAGCCACTTACACGGACATGGTAAACAGCAGCGCGCCAGGCGTCAAAACCAAAATCGACGCCATCTACGCCGCTCTCGAAACCACATTCGAAGTAAAAGTCGACACAGCTGTAGACGATTACGTCAAGGAACGCAACCTCGCCACCGGCCGCACCACCTCCGCCCTCGCCGCCATCCCACCCGCCACCGCTCCCATCGACTTCGATAAGACCAATCCAGCCCAACTCGACCTTGAGCAGCGCCGCGCCGCTCGTCAGCAAACCATTGATAAAAGCCGCGAAAGGCGCAGTACGCTGGTCGTGGACGAGTCAGGCAATTACGCAGTCACCACTGCGCAAATCGACGCCATGACACATCCGGACACAGGTAGGATAGATGACTATGATGACGGTTGGAATCCGCTGGAGAAAACAGATGATATCCATAACCCTACTCGTGATCGCCTTCGCGGCTTCCTATACGCGAATTATATTTTTAATGGGGGTGGTGAGGTCGTCGGTATGCAGTCAGTAAATGCCGCAGTGGAGAAAGCATATAAGCTTTATCACAGCAGACTTGGCGACAGCCGATTCACAGCAGATCATCTGGAAAGCGGTTTGGGCTTGGCTCCGTTTTTCAAATTAATCAAAGAAAAGAATTATTCCAAATACGACCGACCGATTGGTGTGATGGCAGGTATGCTGAGATTGATCGAAGAAAACATCAAAAATAATGCCGAACGTGAGGCCTATAGAAAGCATGTTTTGGGAGTATTTGAGTCATTGAAAAGTGGCTCTGCGGCAAATAATGAAGAGGAACAACTCAAAATACTTTTCGGTATCAAGTCCCGCGCCGAATTTATGAATCTCAATCCAGGCTGGAAAAACGCCTTTGATCAGGCTGACCTCCTGACTGACCCAGATCACAAAGGAGCACTGATTGATGATTATCCGGGTACTTTCGGCGCCAACAAAGACAATAAAACTCGTCATCAATTTACAGGTTATCTATATTCATTCCATCTGTTTCATGGTGAAAGACCTGGTGTGATGGACGCTGAATACAGAAGAGTGGCTTCAGATATATATGATAACAATTCTCGATATATAGGAGACAAAGTCTTGGAACAGGAGTACATGGAACAGCCGAATAATGACAAAGCAAATGGCCTCGACCTTGGGAAGTACTTGCGGGAAGCAGGGAACAAAACTAACTCAGACAAAGTCAAAGGAGTCTTCGCAGGTCTTATGAAACAGGCGGAAGATTTGAGTGGAAATAAGACCTCTATTACAGCTAAGAGAGACGCGTATCAACAGGAAATCAGTCGAATATTTGATCTGATAGATAAGAGCGAAGACGAGGATGCGCAGCTGATGAAGCTTTCCACCATCAAATCTCCTGAAGTATTTTTCAAAGAGAAAGCCGAAAACATGCACCTGGAAATCCTCCATTTGATGGTCGAAGCTAGTAAACAGCACCGTGATTTCAAATTCACGCCAGCATTTATCACAGGATTAGAGCCGGCACCTGGTGCTCCAGCTCTCGATTTTGTAGATTATGAAAATAAATCAAAAGAAGCAGTGGATGAAATGAGAAAATTTATTGATAAACATGCCGATGACGCGAAGATAGACCTCGATAATAAATTCAAAGTTCTCACAGACAACAACGCCAAACTTAGAAAACCACTCTTCTACCCAAACGACCTGGCCACACGTCGTCAAGCCATACAAGATACCGACAAAAAATTTGATGGAGCCAGGATCGCCACATCAGTAGTCAGATTGAACCAAGCCGTCCAAGACGGTAAATACCTCGAGAAACTCACCTCAGCAGAGAAGGATTACATGGACTTAGTCCGAGAGTTGGAAAAGATGAACAGAGAAGTCCGCGACGGCGATAAAGACGAAGGCAAAAAAAAAAATCTAGGTAGATCAGCCCGCGGTATCGGCGCTGGCCCGGGCTCTCCGGACGGAGATATGGACAGAGATGACATCCCGGAAACTCCTCGCAGAGACACAGACTACTATACCGAGCATTGGAAGGAGGCCGTTCCGGTCAAGCCAAAATATTATGAAACATTCGTAGGAAAACTACTAGCTAGTACCACAGACCCCAAACAGGGAGTGATTGCCTATAAGGCCGTCCATCACAGGGGTGAACCGGATGGAGCGATAAGAGCAGCCGAATTGAAAAACAATACCGTAGTAGATAGAAGGTCTGATGATGTACAGGCTGGAGGTCTTAGTGTAGATGGCTTCATCTTCATCCGCGTACATTACCAAGGTAATCCGGTCTGGATCCCTGAAGCTCAGCTATTCCCGGAGGAGCAGAAAGCCGCCCAAACCGCAGCCAACACTTCACCTGACGTCCCGGTACTTCCTCTGGACGGCACGCCATCGGAGGCTGCTAATACCGATAAATTTACAAATGAATGGAGTGCAGGTTCGACAAAAGAATTTGACACAATGCCGACCCCGGGAATTTTACATGCCAAAGGCAAGGTAACGGGTGGCAAAATCAATATTCGCAATGAGAAAGGAGAAATTCTAGAAGCAATCCCGGATAAAGCCGTCCTTCAGCGCACACAGTCAAACATAGATGCCAAAATTCGCGAAGTCCGCACAGTCAGCTTTATACAGGTCACATACAAAAACAAGCCAGTCTGGATCTCTGACCAAGTGGTTGAGTAGTAGGGGAAAATTCATTCCATCACTTTTCACTTTGCGCTTTGCACTTTTCACTTCAAATGCAGCAAATCACCCTTACCTCCTCATCACCCGCTTCACCCATTTCAAACACCTCATGGCCCAGTACATCGGCCAGTTATAGACCAGCTCCATAGCAGGCATATAGTCTACTCGCACTCCACCGAATTTGCATTTGAATTCAGT
>CAIOIA010000058.1 GCA_903858295.1 uncultured Candidatus Peregrinibacteria bacterium
GGCATGGCAGGACCAGCTATATCGAGATGGATCCAATCTGTCTTCTCGACGAATTCTTCCAGGAATGCCGCTGCAGTGCACGCCCCTCCCAAGCCTGTGTCGCTTATGTTGTTTAGATCCGCAAATTTCCCCTTCATAGCTTTGCGATGACTCTCGTGTATCGGCATTTCCCATATCTCCTCGTTCGTCTCATGAGCTGCACTCAGCATGCGTTCTTTCATGCGCTTGTTATTGCCAAACATTCCTGCGAGCTGATCACCAAGTGCTACCATGCAGGCGCCTGTGAGAGTGGCTATGTCTATCACCTGACTTGGCTGATAGGTCCTGATGGCATATGAGATGGCATCGCATAGTATTAGGCGGCCTTCAGCGTCAGTGTTTCCGATTTCGATGGTCTTGCCGGAATATGATGTAACTATGTCACTTGGTTTTAGGGAAGTGGCGTCGACTGAGTTGTCGGTGAGGGGGATAAGTCCGATAACGTTTTGCTTGATTTCCAATTCTTTCAATAGTGAGAAAACTCCCAGTACTGCTGCTCCACCGGCCATATCCATGTGCATCTCGCTAAGCCCCTGAGTGGGCTTGATATTTACTCCACCTGAGTCAAAGACTACTCCTTTACCTACGATAGCTGTCGGTTCCTGCCTTTTACCAAGCGGTAAATATTCCAGAACTATTAATTTAGCTTCTTCATGAGAGCCTTGATTTACTCCCAGTAAAGCACCCATTTGAAGTTTCTCCAGTTGCTTCTTATCTAGTATTTTTAGGCCATATTTATTCTTGGCGGCAATTTCCTTCGCTTTGTCGGTCATGGTTTTGACGTTGACCAGATTGTGAGGACCATTGACCAGATCTCTGACTTGATTCACTGCCAATCCAATTTTCAGCCCTTCTTCCAAGTCATATTTCTGAACACGGCTAATGTCTTTGGCTATAATGTTTATTTTTTGAATAATTTTGGTTTGCGCCTCTTCCCGGTCTTTACCTGTTTTGTAGATTGCTGGATTATAATTGGAGAGGGCCAGTGCCTCACCTATTTCCTGTGCGTACTTAAGGAAATCAGCGTTTAGCATTATGGAAATCTCGCTTACTGGGTGGTGTCGAAGGTGTTTTATGGCCTTGGCTAGAGTAGACCTTATCTTCGTGTTCGTGACTTCCTTGGCTTTTCCGAAAGACCAGACGATAGAATGCGCAGGCTTATCTTCATCACTTGAAAATATTGAGACGTGTTCTCCTACTTCATAAGAAAACTGTTGGCTTTTCACGCGTTCACTTACCCATTGCTTGAGAAATTCAGGAATGTTTTGCCCTTGGTCCAAGCATGGGATGAGCAAGAGTGCGTTCTCCTGATTAAAATTCTTTTGGAAATTAATTTTCATGTTTGTGTTGGTCAATTATAAATTTTTCAGCTGCTCGCAGGACACTGCGCGCGTTTTCAAATGTTATTTTTGTAAGTGCTTGTGCATATGGTAGCCAGAGAAAGCCCTGATGTTCATGAGATATTTTGATCTCCTGTTCTTCTGTCTCTCCCAGGAAAAAAGTTACTTTCTTCTCAATTAAAGAATCTTTGCGTCGGAAAGAATATACAATTGGCTGTTCGAATCCATCCATGGTGCTTACGTTCTCTATGCCAGTTTCTTCTGTAAGTTCACGCACAGCAGCCTGCTGATTACTTTCGCCCTCTTCGAGATGACCCTTCGCAAAATCGAAATGCCCTCCTGGATAATGTAAAACCAGATATAGTCTCTCCCCACTTTCTACCCGGAAGATAATATAGCCTGCTGAATATTCGTAAGCTGTCGGTACTAGAGGTACAGGAGACTCGTGTGATGCTGGCATTTAAGTTTTGGTTAGAAGTTACTTTCATATTATATAAAAGTTGCTCTTTAGCAAAATTAAATCTTATGCTAATGTGGACTCGTTTTAAAATAAACTATGGTAAATCACTCTATTAAGAAGAAGCATCAGCAATTTGCGCTTATCCTGATAGCTATAGTAGTCATAGTGGGAACAGCATTTTCAGTGTGGTACTTCAGTGAGAAGAAAGCCGTAGAATCAACTCAGAAAGTCACAGTACCTGCTGCTTCCCAGAGAGACGGAAATGTGAAAGGTGTCGTAATTGGGAATTAATTTTCCATACAGCCTATACTAATCAGTGGAGAGTTTGATGTTTGTCCATTTTTTTACGATTAGGCCTGCTTGAGCCGCTTCCTGTTCAGCTTTTTGCTTACTTGAGCCGTGCCCTTCAGATATTTTATCTTTACCCAGGTAAAGTCCCATTGTAAAAACTTTATCATGATCGGGACCAGTCTCAGACAAGAATGAGTATTCCGGAGTAATACCCAGCAATTCCTGGGCGATTTCCTGAAAGCGTGACTTGGCATCTATGTGAGAGCCTTGCTCCAGGATAAGATCGAGGCGCTTCAGGATAAA
>CAIOIA010000059.1 GCA_903858295.1 uncultured Candidatus Peregrinibacteria bacterium
CTCCTCTATCTTCGGCTGATAATTCATAGAAGCGAGTATTTTCATCTCGTCATCGAGGGCAGCAGTGACTTCTTCCGGAGTGACTTCGATTTGTTCTAATTTGAATAGCTCCTGTACTCCGAATCTGAGCTTGAGGCGATTCTCAGCTTCCTGATGCTTGTCTTTGTGTAGGTCTTCGTGGGTCTTGCCTGTCGCAGACAGATACTGCTCCCAGTTGATGCCGCGAGATTCCAGATCGTGCTTCTGCTCGTCTATCATGTAGTGAATTTCTTCTTCGATGAGTATGTCGGAGAAAGAAGCAGTGGTGCTTGACTGCACAGCTTCGAGGAATGAGTTTTCCAGACGACCCTGTTCGTCCTGCTCCATGGATTTGATAAGCTTGGTTTGCAATTCAGCGCGGAAATCTGCTTCGGATAAGTCCTGATTTGTGATTTTCTTGATGAGTTCTGCGTCGAGAGCAGGTAGATGGCGCTCTTCGAGGCGATTCAGTTTGACTTTGAATTTCACTACTTTGGACTGGAATGGTTTGTGGAAATAATCGCTTGGGAAAGTCACTGTAAGCTCTCTCTCCTCTGTGATTTTCTGGCCGATAAGTTGCTCTTCGAAGCCTGGGACGAATGCGTTCTCCCCCAGTACCAGCGGATGATTTTTGCTGGTAGTACCGTCGAGAGCGGCCCCACCTTCATCGAATCCCTGGAAATCTATCTCTACTCTATCCCCCATCTGCGCTGCGCGATCTACATCCGCGTAAGTCGCGTGCTGTGTCTGGAAACGCTTGATCTCTGCGGATATAGTCTCGTCAGTGACGACTACAGGCTTCTTCTCAAGCTTGATGCTCTTGTAGTCCTTGACGCTGACTTCAGGATATAGAGGGATGATGGCTTCGAAAATCAGCGGAGACTGGCTGATAACTGTGACTTTCGGATGCGCGATAGGTGCGAGTTTCTGGTCCTTCACTGCTTCCATGTAGGTAGGGGCGATGGCGAGGTCTATGGCGTGAGCCTGTACATAGTCCTTGTTTAGGCTTTGCTCTGCGACTTCCTGAGGTACTTTGCCTGGACGGAAGCCCTTGATATCTACTTTGGCTGAGAGCTGCTGTACGGATTTCAGACGGTAGGTCTCCATCTCGAGTTCGCTGAGTTCAATTTTGAGTTTGATTTCTGAATTCGGGAGTTTTTCACTTGCAATATTCATGATTTATGGGTATATAATGATTTAATTGTTGATATCCCGATTCACCGGCATGATATCGCAGGCATCTTAGCGTATGAAAGTCTTTATTTCAACAGTTAATAATGATATAATTACGAGATATTAATTTCAGCTATATGCCACTTGTACCAAAATTCGGACCGTTGCCCAAAAACCATAAGGTTCTTTCTTCAGAAGAAGAGAAAGGGGAACGGCTACAGACAGATGTAGAGGATGAGAACAGGGACTTCTATGAAGCCAATCTGCGATATGCCGCTAATGTCTCACGACTGCAGACAGGAGTGAATGAAG
>CAIOIA010000060.1 GCA_903858295.1 uncultured Candidatus Peregrinibacteria bacterium
GAGACTTTCGGCTTGTCCTAGCACCCAGACTGTCTCGAATGCTCCGACTGAGAATTCTTCATGAGTCAGGGCGGCTCTCAGTGGCCAGAGTATTTCGCCGTTTTTGCGGCTTGCAGCCTTGATACTATCCAGGAAGATTTGTTTGATTTGGCCTAGTGATGATGGACTGAGTTCGCTCTGGGCTGTCGCTGCGATGTTCGCCGGTATTTTCTCCAGAATATCCTGGCAGAATTTCAGTGATTCTTGTGCTTTCTCCGCTGTGTCTACGCCCATCTTCGCATTCATCAGCAGAGCGTGGTCAAGTGGTCGCGGACTGAAGAAATATTGTAAATTGTCGGATGTGGCAGACGGATTTTGAAGAATTTTGTCTTCTGTGACGAGTAGAGCGCGCAGGAATTTGTCCTTGTCTGTCTGGTAGCTCGGGTGATTCTCGAGTTTGGCGAGCTGAAGCAGCATGGTGGCGCGGATTTGGGCGAATTTAGGCTCTGCTGTCGTGTCGTCGAAGAGATATGTCCTGTCCTGATTCTTCGCTTTCGTGATATGCACTCCGGCATTGAGATTGATGGCTTCCTTGTCGAGTTTTTCGTAAAATTTGTATTTAGACCAGAGGTGGTTGAACCAGTTCAATTTGTCCGGATTAAATATTGCTCCGGCCTTCTGTACGCCTTCCATAGTGAACTGGTCGCTCAGGTCTTCCATAGTGAAGAATTCCTGTTCACTGCCTTTGCCTGGATGCCAGCCGCAGAGCGCGATGTAATTGATAAGCGCTTCAGGCGAATATCCTCGGGACAGGTATGATTCTACGCTTACATCGTTTTGACGTTTGGAAAGTTTGGATTTGTCGGCGTTGAGTATCAGCGGAAGATGCGCATATGTCGGCGGAGTCCAGCCGAAAGCTTCGTACATGTAGAGATGTTTCGGTGTGGAGGCAAGCCATTCATCGCCTCGAATTGAATGAGTAATTTCCATAAAATGATCGTCTATCACATTGGCTATATGGTAAGTGGGCAAGCCGTCTGATTTGATTAGTACCTGGTCGTCAATTTCTTTACCCTGGAAGACCACTCGGCCGCGGACACTGTCGGTGAATTCTATTTGTCGGTCGCGGGGCATCTTCAGACGAATTACTTTCGGCATGCCGGAGGCCAGCTTGGCGGCTGAGTCTTCGGGAGTGAGCTGCAGGCAGCGACGATCGTACATGGGGGCGAGCTTGGCTGCTGTCTGCGCGGCTCGCATTTCGTCGAGCTCGGCTGGCGTGCAGAAGCAATAATAAGCGTGGCCTGAATCGATAAGTTTCTGTGCGTGATCCTGATACATCTGGCTGCGAAGCGACTGGATATATGGGCCATGATCGCCTTTGTGGCCGAGATAGGAGAGGTCATGCGGGTTGGCTGCATTCGGTGTGCCGGAGGCGACTGGGCCTTCGTCAGGCTCCATGCCCATGGTTTTCATTATGTCTATGAGTTTCTCGACTGCGCCGTCCACGAATCGCGCCTGATCAGTGTCCTCGATGCGGAGTATGAAAGTGCCCTGATGCTTGCGGGCGTAGAAATAGCTGTATAATGCGGTGCGAAGCCCTCCGATGTGGAGATAACCGGTCGGGGATGGGGCGAAGCGTGTGCGGACTTGTGTCATGGCTGTGGGTTAGAATGGTAGTGGTCTGAGTTTAGCAGAAGAATTATGGGGTGGCTAGGTGTGCGAGAGCTTGTGGAAAAATCGAACGGCTGGTGAGAGTCATTCTGGAATTTTGGTGAATATCTGAAAGTCAATTACATTATTATATCCATAGGTAACCTCGAAAGGAACATATCTCAATGTTTGGATCCAGTTTTCCGTCATTGTCCTCATAAAAAGAATTGTTTGGGAATTCATAAACAACAGAATTATCGTCTGTCGTTCTATGACCTAGTAGTGCTAAAGTGCAGTCTAATTGTCGTTTTTCTATTGGACCGGTAACAGAATAGTTTTTCCGCAGCCAGCACAAACTTTTTCTGTCGAATTCCCCTTTTGTTTGAAGTTTTAAGTAAGCATTTTTGTCTAATATGTAAATCTTCATTTTTTCTGCGATGTTTGTGACGTTCCCTTTACAAGTTATCTTTGGATGATGTTTTTTATGGTTATCTTCTTCGGATCTGCAATATACAAGGTTCCTATGTTTTGCAGGTCCTTCAGATGAGCAAGTACAGAACATATACTCATTGTGTTGTGGGTCATAATCCACTACGTCCGGTTCATGGCCGTTAATTTCCATTTCATTAAGTGACGAGAGTTTTTCTTTGTTTACTCTGAGTTTTGCTTCTACTTTCGCCCACTCCATACCAGGATGTCGAAGTCTCATATTTTCTGGATCTTCGAAACGGGATTTTAGAATCTGTACAAGTTTTTCCAATTGTTCTTCTTCTTTTCGTTCTTTTTCTCGTTCTACCAAAGTTTCTGATGTTTCTATCCTGTAGATACTTCTTCTTGTGTTTTCTGCGGTGGCTTTTCTATTATTATATATTGTCACTGATATTTCCGGAGCTTCCGGGGCTATTCCGGTCGAGGCGCCTTCGTGTTCTGAAGGTGTGTGTTTTAATATTCCAAGTTTGCTCTCAAGATGTTTTGTTAATATTTTGACAATTCCCATGGTTTGTTTTGTTGTTTTCCTTTGATTGTACATGAAAATGGCTGTTTTCTCAAGTTGAGTATGCTTTTGCTAAACACAAAACTGCGCTGAATCGATAGACAATCTGGATGGGAGAGATTATGACATATTTAATTTTTTATGTTGCTGTCTGAAGTGGCGTGTTTAGCTTGTGGCAGCTTTTAGGGTGGTGTCGTTCTGCGATAATTTGATGGGTGAGTGCAAGCTGGAAAGTGAGCTTGTTTGGCTTCTATGTGCTATATTTCGTGTGTTATTTGTTATACAGGTTGGGCAAACATTGGGCAGAGTTTTCTTAGTCAGATAGAATTGGGAAATGCGCGTTTTATTCTCTGTTTTATTTATTATGATTTACACGGACAAACAATTATTTAGACTTTGCAGGAAATATGGTGCTGCAGCTCTGCAGGCGAGGCGGAAATTTATGGGGCTTTTGCCTGAAGTCCAGAGGCGGCGGCTGTATGAGAAGAAAGGCTATTTTTCGATTTATGAATTTGCGGCGAAGTTGGCCGGCCTGAGCCGTGATCAGGTTCAGAGAGTTTTGCAGCTGGAGAGGCGACTGGAGGATAAGCCTGAATTGCATGGTCTTCTGGTGTCAGGTGAGATTAGCACAAGTAAGTTGGTGCGTATTGCTGCTGTCGCGACTGCTGAAAATCAGGGGGTGCTTGCGGAGAAGGTGAGAAATTTGTCGCAGAACGCGGTGGAGACTTGGGTGCGGGATTTACGAGGGGGTGGGGGAGCGCATAGCGTAGAGTGCAAAGTGAAGGGCGGTGGAATGAATAATGCGGGTGGCTTCCTGAAGCCTGAAATGCCTGATGAAAGTGTGCGCGCGCAACGAAATTTCTCCAATATAAATCAGGATATTCGGTTGATGGCGGTGTTGTCTGTAGAAGTGAAAGAGAAATTACTGGACATGGCTGGGAAAGGTCTGGATATCAATCAGATGTTACTTGAACTTCTGGCGAAGAGGGATGCGGAAATTCAGGCGAGGAAAGAAGAGATTGCTGAAAAACTGAGAGAGAAGACTGTGAAGAAATTTGAAAAGGTTGAGGTCTCGATGGGTCAGAAAGAGCTAGTAATCACACCAGGAAAAGAAGTAGGGAGAGAGACAGAAATCGGAAATATCACTGATGATAAAAAAACTGCTGCTAGCAGGTATATCCCGGTCGCGGTCAAGAATATTCTAAAAGAAGAGTTTGGAGATAAATGCGCGGGTGAGGCTTGTCCTCGATCGGCGGAGAACATACATCATACACGGCGATTTTCTCTGAATCCTAGCCATGATCCGCGAGGTTTGCTGCCTGTGTGTTCAGGGCATCACGAATTAGCTCACGCGGATGAAGCCGATTATAGGCGGTATAAATATCGGTGACTTCCTCTCGAAGCATTTACAAATAGTCCAGCCAGCTACTGAGTACTTTTTCTGAAGCAGCCTAGTAAACTGAGCAGTATCCAAAATGCAGGCGTTAAGAATTTTGCCGTGTTATATATATGCATACAAGCAGTTCAAAGTCTGGGAAGCTACTCTCAGAGAAATTCGAAGTGAGGGGCTTAAATACGCCATTAAAAAATTGCAAAAATGACGCAAGTGACTGAGTTAAAGCACTCCAGTCGCCCGGGATGCGCGAACTCAAACAGAAGTAAAGCACTGCACAGGCAGGCGACAGTCATTTTTGTGATTTTTTTGTGGCTTATTTAAGCTCCCGAACGCAGCTTTCTCTGAGAGTAGCTTCCCAGTCTTTGAAAGTTTAGATGAAGACAGTTTACGCAGCTTTTCAGAAAAAGTATTCTTCAGCTGGCTGGGCTAATGGTATGTACTTCAGTGGTCGGAGTGAGTTGATGTTGGCACTTGCGTCGTGTCTGCCTAGCTTCGGACTGCCGCCATGCTCATGACAACTTCGACTGGCTGGTTTCTGGAAAACTGTATATATTGTAGGCTGTCAGTTGAGAAGAGCACGTCACTATAATAAAAAATAAACAAGTTTCATGGTCAGAAGGAAGAAAAGAAATAGCAAATCTCCTGTCAGATCCGGGCGTCGCAAGAAGATGGCTCCGATTACGCTGAATATTCCCAAGTCAATCTTGAGGGAGATTTATGGTGTCTTCTATCTGGGGCTCGGCATCTTCACTGTGCTCAGTCTCAATAATAGTTTCGGAATTATCGGATCTTTCTGGCTGGATTTCCTCAAGCCCATACTTGGCTGGGGGATTTATGGCTTTCCTTTCGTGCTGATTCTCATTTCTCTC
>CAIOIA010000061.1 GCA_903858295.1 uncultured Candidatus Peregrinibacteria bacterium
ATGCACCGCTACGCCTTTCACTTCATATTCGCCCGGCCAGCTGAGTATGCGGTTCTCGCCAGTCAGTCTCTGGACTTCCTGAAACGGTACACTTGATAGCGCGAAGTCACATCCGGACGCCGCAGAGATGATTTTATCTCCAGCATCGAAGGGATTTATGACGAAATCAGCATTTCTGGTCCGGAACAATAAGCCATTTTCCTGTAATTTTGAGATTTCCATACGAAGATATTTTAAAATATCGTTAGAGATTGTAGAATAGGGCTGTATTTTTACCAAACCAAAATGTCAAAAATTAAAAAAGTGCTTGCCCGTGAGATACTTGACTCGCGCGGAAACCCGACTGTGGAAGTGGAAGTGTGGACTGATAAAGCCCGAGGTAGAGCTGCCGTGCCAAGCGGGGCTTCGACCGGTACTTATGAAGCTCTGGAGCTGAGAGATGGGGCTATCAAGGGCGCCAAGCCGGCTGCTCTGAAACGCTATCTGGGCAAAGGAGTACTTTCGGCTGTAGCGAATGTGACCGGGCCTCTATGGGGCGTGGTGAAAGGAATGTCTGTATTCGACCAGGAAGAAATTGATATGGCGATGATTCGGAAAGATGGTACAGCCAATAAGTCGCGTTATGGTGCGAACGCAATTCTCGGCCTTTCCATGGCTGTAGCGAGAGCTGCTGCTGCAGAGAAAAAGCAGTCATTATACAAATATCTCAATCCGGAAGCGACTCTACTGCCAGTGCCGATGATGAATATATTGAACGGCGGGGCGCATGCCGACTCCGGGCTTGATTTCCAGGAATTCATGATTCTGCCTGTAGGAGCGGAGACTTTCTCCGAGGCACTCAGGATGGGATCTGAGATTTTCCATACGCTAGGCGGTATCCTGAAAGGTAAGGGATATAAGACCACTGTCGGAGATGAGGGTGGCTTCGCGCCAGCTCTGGCCGGACAGGAAGAGGCTTTCGATCTGATAGAGGAAGCTGTGGAGAAAGCCGGATATAAGCTGGGATCTGACATCATGCTTGGCATAGATGCGGCCGCTTCGGAGTTCTATGATGCGAAGAAAAAGGTGTATAAACTCAAGGTAAAAGGCAAGAAGAAGGAATTGAAAGGTTCTGAGATGGTCAGTTATCTGCTGGATCTCGCCAAGAAATATCCGTTAATCAGTATGGAAGATGGGCTGGCAGAAGACGACTTCGCGAGCTGGGCTGCCCTGAGACTGAAATCCAAATCGAAATTCCAAATTGTCGGAGATGATTTGTTTGTCACCAATGTCGAGAGACTGAAGATGGGACTGAAGAATAAATTGGCGAATTCCATACTTATCAAACTGAATCAAATAGGATCTTTATCCGAGACCATCGAGGCCATAGAGCTTGCAGAAGAGAATAACTGGACAGCCGTGATATCACATCGCAGCGGGGAAACCGAGGATACATTCATCGCCGATCTAGCCGTAGCCATGTGCAGCGGACAGATCAAGACCGGATCTCTGAGCAGGACAGACAGAGTGGCCAAATACAATCAATTGCTGAGAATAGAGGAAGAGCTGGGTAAGAAAGCTGTGTACGCCGGACATTCGGCATTCTATAATTTGAAATAAATGTTTAAACTTTCCGAGTTGAAGAAGAAAATCAGTAAACGCGATCCGCTCAGTCACAAAGGTCAGAATGGACGCGTGCTAATAGTTGGCGGCAGCATCGACTATCATGGGGCGGCGATCTTCGCGGCTCTGGGAGCGCTTAATTCAGGGGTTGATCTCGTATACATGGCCGTGCCGGAATGTAATTTCGATGTGAGCCGGAACTATGCGCCTGACTTCATAGTGCGGAAATATCCCGGCGAATTTCTGACCTCCAGGGCGCAGGAAATAGTGCTGGCTCTAGCCAAGAAAGTAGATACCGTAGTATTCGGGCCGGGACTTGGAGATAAGCCTGAGACGCTTCGTGCCATCAAATACCTCGTGGAACATATAGACGCGCAGACAATACTGGATGCATCCGCCATACAAGTGCTGGATTTGCTCGATAAGATGCCGTTGAAGCAGCCTCTGGTAATCACTCCCCATCACGGAGAATTCGAGAAGCTTACCGGAAAACCTTTCAAAATCAGCGATCCGAAAGATCATAAAATCAGGATAATCAGGACTCTGGCCAATGATTTGAAAATCAATATTCTGCTCAAGGGGCCCTTAAGTATAGTCGCTGGAGATGATGGTAGAGTTGATCAGAATGAGACTGGGAATGCGGGTATGACTGTGGGAGGAAGCGGCGATGTGCTGGCCGGACTCATAGGCGGGCTGATGGGGCAGGGACTATCCCCTTTTGACGCTTGTAGCAGCGGAGTATTCGTGCTTGGCCGCGCTGCTGAGAAACTATATAAATTGAAAGGATTTGCCTACACTGCCAGTGATCTCGCGGCTGAGATTCCCTTCATCGTGAAAGATATTTTGGAATAAATTAATGCGCCTGATGGCGAGGAAATATGAAAAAAATAAGTAAAAATGGAATTGCGTGTTTCCAGTATCATCTCATCGATGGATTCTCGGAAGATATAGATCACGCTGTGTTCACGCGAAACGGAGGCGTCAGCGAGGCTCCCTATAATTCTCTGAATGTGAAATTCGGGATAGGAGACAAGCAGGATGCCGTGCTCGAGAACCGTCGCCGCGTTACGCGAGCGATGGGGCTTACTCACTGCGTCTCTGCCGTGCAAACTCATGGACGAAATGTATTGACCATCGATGCCGCGATGCGTGAGAAACTTTTCGGAGGCGGGCAGTCAACTCTGGAAATCAGCGACACGGATGGATTTGTCACTGATCAGAAGAGAGTCGGTCTGATGCTGCAGGTGGCGGATTGTCAGGCCATACTCCTGTATGACATGGGCAAGAAAATCCTGGGCATGGCTCATGCCGGATGGCGAGGATTGAAGCAGAATATCAGCGCGGCTGTAGTGGGAGAGATGGTGAGACTTGGCGCGAAACCCGAGAATATACTTGTGGGCATATCGCCTTCGCTCGGCATGGCGCACTCGGAATTTACTGATCCACTGGCGGAATTGGGGCCTGAATTCGCGCCATATATTCATGGCAAGAAAGTAGATATGTGGGAGTTCTCCAGAAGGCAGCTTATGGCTCTGGGCATACAGGAAAGGCGCATAGAGATAGCGCGTATAGATACCGCAGACTCAGATGATGGAGGGAAGTTTTTCTCACATAGACGCGAGAAAGGGGTGACCGGTAGATTTGCTGTGGTGGCGGCGGTGAGGTGAGGGAAGTGAAAAGCGCTTAGCGCAAAGTGGAGAGGATGGAGCGCAAAGTGCAAAGCTCTTAGTGAAAAGCGTGGCGGAAAAGGTTGTGGATGGTGTTGATGTGATGGGAGGTGTGACGGGGGGTGTGACGGGAGGTGTGACGGGAGGTGTGACGGGAGGTGTGACGGGAGGTGTGACGGGAGGTGGCTGAATAATAATTGCGAATATGGAGAAATTAAAACAAAAATTTGCGAGGGGGCGAGGGGCGTGGAACCGAGGGGCGTGCTGGCGAGGGGCGTCGCGCGGGCTATCGATTCTTATATCCGTGGTGCTGATCGCGCTTGTAATTGTGTTCTCTATAGGCGTCGCGACCATGGTCACTGAGTCGACGCGGCAGTCGGCGAATATTATCGCGGGGACGAAGGCTTATTATGCCGCGGAATCCGGGATAGAGATGGGACTTTTCATAAATCATGAGCTGATGAAGGACGGGAAGGCCGTGGGGGCAAATAAAAGCGGATCGATGCCTGTCGGCGATGACGGTGCGGTGGTGCGATGGAAGGTGCAGGGGACTACTTCGAATCTCTTCGAGAAGACTGTGAATGGGTCGTATATAATTCCTTTTCCGTGGACGGGGAATGCGCCGTGGCATGGGGATGGGTCTGTCAGGGGCGCTGGTGGGTGCGATCCGGAGAAGCCGCCTGGGCGGGAAGGGGATGGGGAGTCAAAGTGGTTTAAGTTTCCGGGAATAGGTGATCAGAATTTCTTGAATGAAATTGATCATCCTTGTAATTGGAATACTTTGAGAGTTGGAGAGAAGGCGGTGATTCCTTTGTTCGGGGTCGACGGTGATGGCAACGCTGTGAATTATACTGCGTTCACACTGAAATTGAGGGCGCCTTGTAACGATGATAAGGAGTTTTGCTTGCCAGGGGAGAGGATGGAGATTAATTGCTTTGATAAGGGGAGTGGGGAGAGGAGGTGCTTAGTTGCGGATGATCAACAGCCTAGTGTACAAAACAAAAAGGGTGAAGTTGTTGTAGCTTGGGAGGTTAATGGCGAGGATGGGAGCAGTTTGTTGCCGAAGTCATATATTGACGATATGAAAAATCAATATTTCCCAGTTGATTCACAGTTGTATGAAGGGAAAATAAACATTGGGAAAAAGCTTGGATATTTTGAGGTGTTGCAAGATACAGCTGAAGGAATATTGGGAGGAGACGTGGAATTAGAACAGAAGATCAGCGATTTTTTAAAGGAAATAAATATCACAAGACCCGTTCTGAAAGTTTCGGTTGTTAGTTCACTAGTGGGTTGTTGGGCTCAAGACAGCTGTTCCTCGGATCGTGACAGTCCAGATAAGAATACTTATATTGGACCGAATGGCATCCCATATCTGGAATATCAGGTTGTATTACCAGACGCCTCTCCGAACAATCCCCCCGCCAATGTTGAAAATATCATCACCGCAGAAGGGCAATTTGGGGCTTTCGTCAGGACTATGCAGG
>CAIOIA010000062.1 GCA_903858295.1 uncultured Candidatus Peregrinibacteria bacterium
ATATATTGTAGGCTGTCAGTTGAGAAGAGCACGTCACTATAATAAAAAATAAACAAGTTTCATGGTCAGAAGGAAGAAAAGAAATAGCAAATCTCCTGTCAGATCCGGGCGTCGCAAGAGGATGGCCCCCATCACACTGAATATTCCCAAGTCAATCTTGAGGGAGATTTATGGTGTCTTCTATCTAGGCCTCGGCATCTTCACCGTACTCAGTCTCAATAATAGTTTCGGAATTATCGGATCTTTCTGGCTGGATTTCCTCAAGCCCATACTTGGCTGGGGGATTTATGGCTTTCCTTTCGTGCTGATTCTCATTTCTCTCATGTATTTCCTCTCCAAGAAAATCAGTTTTCCCATATCCAGAATTCTCGGACTTACTCTGATGATGGGAGCCGTCCTGGCTATACTGCATCTCTCCGTGCCAATGGCCGATATCTTCACTACCGCGCGGGCAGGCGAATTCGGCGGGTATGTCGGATTTGTGACCAATTTCTTCTTCAGAGAATATCTACAAATGGGAGCTATGGGGGCGGCGGCGGTGTTCCTGGTGGTATTCTTCACAGGTATACTCCTGACTTTCCAGATATCGCTGATTACTATTTTCTCCTGGCTGAAGCCGAGTCTCCCACAAATCAAAATCAATCATGTGGACGATGAAGTCAGAGGCCGACGTGGTGTGAAAAATATGGACATAGATCTGGACGCGGATGGCGAGCTGGATGCCGAGGAAATGGTGCGCAAAATCGACAGTATTCCGGATAGTGAATTCGGTATGCCGGCTAATTATGAGCATGAACCGACTTTACAAATCAAAAGAGCTGCAATTGCCAAATCAGAAGACACTACTCCTGTCTCACAGGATATGGAGTCTGCTTCTGCTGATGATACAGGCGTGAAGATGAAAACCAGAAAAATTTCCATCAAGAATGAATCTGCTGAAGCGCTGACTTCCCGACCATCGGATGACGGCTATGAATGGTCTCCACCAAGCCTTGATTTGCTGGCAGCTGCTGATCCGGATGTGGCGCAGGATGATGACCTGCTCTCGGATAATGCGCGCAAAATTCAGGCTAAGCTCGATCAATTTGGCCTCGCGGTTACCATGCATGAAGTGCATGTCGGGCCGACTGTAATTCAGTACACTCTGAAGCCGCATGAAGGCATCAAGCTCTCGAAAATTACTACTTTGAAAAATGATTTGGCTCTTGCGCTGGCTGCTACTGCCGTGCGTATCGAGGCGCCGATTCCCGGGAAATCGCTGGTCGGTATAGAAGTGCCGAATGAGCATCGATCTGTGGTGCATCTGCGGGAAGTGCTTGATAGCAAAGAATATGCTGAGATAAATTCTTCTCTGCGTTTCCCTCTGGGACGTGATGTGGCAGGTAAGCCTATGTGCGGGGATCTCGGCAGTATGCCGCATCTGCTGATCGCGGGGGCTACAGGCTCCGGTAAATCCGTGGGGATGAATACTTTGATTCTGGCTCTACTTTACCAGAATTCTCCTGCTGATCTGAGGCTCATACTTATAGATCCGAAACAGGTGGAGCTCAAAGTCTATAATGGCCTGGCCCATCTGCTGACTCCTGTGATCAATGATCCGGAGAAAGCGGCTATAGCGCTGCGCTGGTGCGTGGCGGAGATGAATCGACGATATAGACTCTTGTCTGATTATAATGTCCGAAATATTGCTGAATATAATGAGGAAGTTCTTGCGAAGCTGGCTGAGATGGAGAATGCGGAGGACGCGGGCGGGGCTTTCCAGAGCGCAATGGCCGATGCTGAAGAGAAGGCTGGTCAGGAGATGACTGCCGAGCAGGAAGTGGATGCCATGCTTGGTGCAAACGATCAGAAGACAGAGCCTCTTCCACAGAAAATGCCGAAAATTGTGATAATTATCGACGAGTTGGCGGATCTGATGATGTCTGCCGGTAAGGAGGTGGAGGCCTCTATCTGCCGTATCGCCCAGATGGCGAGGGCTGTGGGAATTCATCTGGTACTGGCGACTCAGAGACCTTCCGTGGATGTAATTACCGGTCTGATCAAAGCCAATATCCCTGCCAGAATTTCTTTCGCTGTATCTTCATCCATTGATTCCCGTACTATTATCGATTCTGTCGGTGCGGAGGATTTGCTGGGGCGTGGGGATATGCTTTATCTGCCTGGCGGAATGAGCAAACCGACTCGTATACAGGGTATATATGTGTCAACCAAAGAAATTGAGAAGGTGGTAAATAATGTGAAAGTGAACGGCGAGCCGATGTATGAAGATATCATTTCTCCGAAAATCGCTTCAGAGTCTGTGCAGGGGCTTTCGCGCTCTGCTCTGGGGGATGAGGAAGTGGGAGATGAATTATATGAGTTGGCACTGGGAGTGGTGATGGAGGCTCGCAAGGCTTCGGCATCGCTGCTGCAGAGACGACTGAAAGTGGGTTATGCTCGCGCGGCTAGGCTACTAGATCTGATGGAGGAGAAGGGGGCAATCGGGCCAGTGAATGGAGCGAAGGCTAGGGAGATTTATGTGGATTAAATGCTACCGGTGTTATGAGACAATTTTGGGCGTATTTTGAAACCCCAAGATTTCTCTTAGGGGTTTCTTGCAATCCGGACAAAGTCATTTTCGTCTTGACGGATAGGTTTCATTATTCATGGTTTGTGTGATAGGATTAGTTATCTGTGATGTCCCGTGAATTTTCATTATAACTTTAAACTCATAAATTATGAAAAACATATATTTATGGCTGGCGTGCTCCGTGTTGGCTTTCAATGTTTTGATTTTCTCGAATCCCGCACATGCCGCTACCATTTCACAATCAGCTTGTGCCGGTCAGGGAACTACTTATGAAGTGGGGCCCGGGCAGACTTATACCAGACTTGGTGCGGTGCCATGGGTGGATTTGAAGGGTTGCGATACGGTGAAAATTCATTATCAGGCTGCGCCTTATCGTGAGCAGATATTGCTCTCAGGTCGCGGGGATACTGACAAATATATTCGCGTGATAGGTGTGCCGGATCCGGCGAGTGGGAAACTTCCGGTTATTTCTGGTGAAAACGCCGTGCAGGATCCTAGTCTGAAATATAGTGCTTATCAGTATATATATAATTTGGCTTTGATAATGGTAAGTCCTCCTGCAGGATATGCATGGGGATATAAGCCTGGCTTCATCAGTATAGAAAATCTGGAAATTCGTGATGCTTATCAGGATTATAGCTTTACCAAGACGGATGGTACTACTGCGAAGTACGATAAATTTGCTGCGGCGATTAACATCGAGCGCGGTGAACATATAGTCATCAAGAACTGTACTATCACGAATTCCGGCAATGGCATTTTCGCTAATTCCAAATCAGGGGAGGCAGCACAGTCCAGAGATATTTTGATAGAAGGAAATAATATATATGGAAACGGTGTAGTAAACGATTATTCTGAGCACAATATCTATACTCAGGCCATCGGCGTAGTGATGCAGTATAATTTCTTCGGGAAGCCACGCGTCGGCTCGACAGGTAACAATATTAAAGATCGTTCAGCCGGCACCGTGATCAGATACAATTATATCGAGAGCGGTGGACATATGATTGATCTGGTGGATCCTCAGGACAATACTGAAATCATTACAACCGATCCGAGCTTCCATCAGACTTATGTGTATGGAAATATTCTCAATAATGATTCCACCACACTTATGATTCAATACGGTGGTGATGATGGTATGTATAACAGTTACCGTAAGGGGACGCTTTATTTCTACAACAATACTCTCTATATCAAGGCAAATCAAAGCACTCCGGAACGCTACAAGACCTACCTTTTCCAGCTGGAAACCAATGAAGAGACAGTCGATGCCCGCAATAATATTATCTACAATATCCCTGAAACCCCCGGGCAAACTCCTTCTGAATTGAAGCTTTTCCAACATGCCGGTAACGGTGTCTTCGGGAAGAACTGGGTGAGTCCTGGATGGGCTAACTATGATGATGTCGCGACGCCCGGGTCTGTGACCGGTACTGAGAATTTCATCTCACCTGCGGATAATAATCCGGGGCTTGTGAATCCTGATGGTAAGAATTTTTATCTGACTGCTGACTCATCTGCTATAGATAAAGGCGAAACTCTAGGCGTGCCTGCGGATAGACAGCCTACTCTGGATTATCTCTCTCCTCACTCTTCTGCGGCACGTGTGGTCAGTGGTGCTGCTATAGATTTGGGTGCTTATGAATATATGTCGGGTTCTCCTGTACCAGCTCCAGCTCCAGCACCTGCCCCAGCACCAGCTCCCGCGCCAGCGCCAGCACCAACTCCCGCACCAGCTCCGGCACCTGCTCCTACTCCTGCACCCGCACCTGCTCCTGAGCCAGCGCCAGCTCCTGCGCCAGTTCCGTCCCCAAACCCTTCTCCAGCTCCTAGTCCTGCTCCGAATTCGCCAGTAATATTTACAGATATCTCTGGTCACTGGGGAGAAACTTATATATCCAATCTGCAGAGAAGCTGCAACGTGCAAGGGTATCTGGATGGCTCCGGGAAGCCACTGAACCTCTTCAGGCCTGATCAGACTATAAGTCGTGCGGAGCTTCTGACTATGATTATCAAATGCAAATTTGGAACACTAGCTGGAAGCAATCAAAATGCGTTTCGAGATGTAGACGCTTATCACTGGGCGAATCAATATATAGAAAAAGCCAAACAGCTTGGTGTGATCGATGGTTATAGTGATGGAACTTTTCATCCTGATCAGAGCGCCAATCGAGCCGAAGCTATTAAAATGATTCTTACTACTTGGCATGATAATCTCGACACCACTCCATCTAAGGCCTGCCGTGATATCGATCAAAATGTCTGGTATGCTAGCTATTTCAACTACGCTTTGCAGCATAATATAATCAGCGGACTGAAGGATTGGCGTGGGAATTTGACCGGCTATTGCGGTCCGTCAAACAATATTACACGCGCAGAGGCAGCCAAGATTATTATGCTTTCGCGGTAATCGACGCGTGGATGTCGGCTAGCTGACGAGGTTCTGGAAGAGCGCGAAAAAAGAGAAGTAAATGATGATTCCAAGTATGGCAGTGATGATGGAGAAAGTGAAAATTCCCTGGTTGAAAGGCCGGAGGAATTTCACTTTTGTGTATTTCTTTTTCAGCCAGAAATAGATGGCGAAACTTATAGCCAGCGCGAGTAATATGCCCATACCATTCAGCATCTTAAGCATGAATAGGAAGAATATTGCAGAGAAGAATAGGCCTATCAGGAAGGCGATTATCTGATTCAGGAGGCCTGAGGTTTGGGTGACGGTGTGAGTGAAGCGCTGGACGATGTTGGTTTTCATGGTTGGGTGTGGGTGTGGGTGTGGCGATTTTGTGGTGGAGTGGTGTTGTGAGTTTTTGGTTGTCCTGCTTCGCAGGTGGTTTTGTGTGCCGCTTGGGGGCGGCACGGCACATCAACTGAACGTTGATGTGTAGCAGCACGGCACATCGCAGCGACTAAACGTCGCTGCGTCGTGTACACTTCTTAGCCTTTACTCCACACTCCGGGCAGATGTCGTTGCGGCCGAGTTTGGCGCAGGCGAGATCGCTGGTGACTGCCGGTTTTACGTTTATTACTCTGAGGCCACTGTCTTCTGCTGGGGTGGCCGATGGGCTGGCTGATGATTGTCGTGTGGCCTGCGAAGTGGCTTGCGGTAGTGCCCAGTCTGTGCTGACTCCTCCCTGAGCATTAGCCCGTGGATGGAGACTTGCGCTGGCCAGATTATCTTTGATTACATCTTCGTTCGTGCGAAGATTTGCGAGATTTGTTTCGCTGCTTTTCAGGAGATGGGCCGGAAGTTGTTGGCTGAGATTTATCTTGAATAGAGTGCTGACTGTATTTACCTGTATTGTGGCCAGTAGTCTGGAGAACATCATGAAGGCCTGCTCCTTGTATTCTATCAGTGGATCACGCTGAGCGTAGCCACGTAGGGAGACGCTTTCTCTGAGATTTTGCATGTTGTCGATATGCTCCATCCAGAGATTATCTATCATGGCGAGTGCGATGTTTTTCTCGAGGCGGCGCATGACGAGCGGGTCTGTGAGGCTTTCTTCTTTGTTTTTATATATTTCGAAAAGATATGATTTGATGTGCTCGATCAGTGCTTCTTCGTCGTTGAGATTGGTCAGTTCGCTCAGGTCAAATTGGGATTTGGCTTCCGGAATAATCAGAGCCAGATCGTCCATCATGGCTTCGTATGCGAATCCCTTCTCGTTTTCGCTTGTATTGTTTTTCACAATTCTTTCAGCTTCCTTCTCAATCATGATCACGATATCATTCTTGATTTCAGGATTATTGAGAGCTTTGCGGCGGCGGCTGTAAATAATTTCGCGGTGCTTGTTCATAACATCGTCGTATTCCACCAGATGCTTCCTTATGTCGAAATTGCGGCCTTCGACTTTCTTCTGCGCGCTCTCGATGGAGTTCGATATCATGCCGTTTTGTATCGGAGTTTCGTCCGGAAGTTTCAGGCTTTCCATCATGCGCTGCATGCGATCGCCGGAGAAGAGGCGCATCAAGTCGTCGTCCATAGATACGAAAAATTGGCTTTCGCCCGGGTCACCCTGGCGACCGGTACGACCGCGCAGCTGGTTATCGATGCGGCGGGATTCGTGGCGTTCAGTGCCGAGTACGAGTAGACCTCCGAGG
>CAIOIA010000063.1 GCA_903858295.1 uncultured Candidatus Peregrinibacteria bacterium
AGATATTCCGTGAAGATTGCTTCGATTCACGATTGAAGACCCATAAATTGAAAGGTGAACTTATGGATTATTGGTCTTTCTCTTTGGACTATTCTCATCGAATCCTTTTTCAATTTCAAAAAGACGGATCAGTGGCGTTTATAGATGTTGGACGACATTCTGTGTATCGATGATTAATCTCAATGGTCTGTACAATTGTCTGAGCGTCCTTCAAGTCAAAAAAATTATGCAATAGCGAGTAAGTCTCGCAAGATTTTTTGTACAAATTATTTAGTGGCATGTGCATGCCTGGAATCGGCGGTTTGGGGGTGCTTTAGTTCAAATAAGTTGTACGAACGTGTATAAAATCTTTGACATCGTCGCTTCTTGGCTATAGTTTCAGGTTAGTTCGAGTGCGCAAAAAACTTGAACGAAGTCGTATAGAAGATTTGAACACACCATGGCAAATGTCTCTCTCTTACATCAACCGGTACTAGTGAAGGAAGTTCTAGATGCTATGAATCTAGAGGCAGCTGAGTTGGTAGTGGATGGAACTCTCGGGCTGGGTGGATATTCTGAGGCCGCTCTGGAGAGGAGCAGTAAGCTTCGTGTGATTGCTTTCGAATTGGATGAAGAAAATCTGGCTTTCGCCAAGGCGAGGCTGGTGAAATTTGCTGATAGAATTTCCTATATTAACGATAATTTCGGTAATCTCGAGAAAGCTTTGTCGGAAATCGGAGTGCGGGAAGTGGATGGAATTATGCTTGACCTGGGGCTTTCTTCTCCGCAGATAGATGTGGCTGACAGAGGATTCTCCTTCATGAGAGAAGGTGCTCTGGATATGAGATTTGGGAAAATGCAGAAATTGACTGCGGCAGAAGTGGTAAATACTTATGACATCGAAGAATTGACCAGGATTTTCCGCGAATATGGAGAGGAACCGTCGGCCTGGAGAATTGCTAATGCTATCTTCGAGAAAAGAAAGACTAAGAAATTTGAGACGACTACTGAATTAGCTGAGATGATAGCTAATCTTTTTCCAGGGAAGAAACAGAAAATCCATCCTGCGACTCGCGTCTTCCAGGCTCTACGAATAGAAGTAAATAAAGAATTAGAAATGCTTGAAGAAGTGCTTAAGCAGGCTTTGAATGTATTGAAGCCGGATGGCCGGCTTGCTGTAGTGGCTTATCACTCACTGGAAGATAGGATAGTGAAGAATTTCCTGCGTGAGAATTCCAGAGAATTCGTAAATGAGCCTGATGAGTTGACTACTACCATTCTGAATCCTCCTCTTAAATTAGTTTACAAGAAGCCAATTACGCCAAGTGAGCTCGAGATCAGAGATAATCCCAGATCCCGCAGCGCGAAGCTACGTGTCGCAGCAAAAATCTAGAAAAATAACAAAAAAAGAAAATGGCCAATATCAATGTCAGTTACAGCCCTTATCGCAGCACACTTCGTGCGGAGAAAGCTGCCGCGAAAGTCGCATCCAGGACAGCAGAAGTCGATGCAACCAGAAATTCCAGTGAGGTGATTAAAATTGATATCAGTCCGAGCTTCCTGATTGTCGGGATGTTTGTCTCCATATTGATGCTTGGTGGACTGTGGCTTATGAATTCCAATAAAATCGTTACAAGCGGGTATCAGCTGAAGAGACTGGAAATATCGCAGCAGGAGTTGAAAGATCAGAATGATGTGCAGAATCTCTATCTGGCGAAAGTGAAATCGCTGAATTATATGGAAGGAACCGGCAGAATGGATAATATGCGAAAGCCGGGTAATGTGGAGTTTGTCTTCGGGGAAAATGTCATAGCCAAGGCGGATTAAGCCGGGGGCGAGGGGGCTGATCGACTGGAAATTTGTTGTGGTTTTGACAAAACATCAAGTTGAATTTTACTATCATTTCAAGTATGCTGACCGCTGATATTTTAGCTCAGTATGGATTTCGGGACGAATAATGAGGGTGGGAAGAATGAAGCTCTGAATCATCAGGAGCTGGAAATGCTTGTGGAGAAAGTACAGAACGGCGATTTGAAGGCTTTTTCGAAGGTGTATGAACTTCTCGTGGATAAGGTATATAAATATCTGTATTTCAAGGTGAAGCAGGAAGAGGCCTTCGATCTTACGGAGACTGTGTTTCTGAAAGTCTGGGAGAATATACGGAAGTATCAGCGGAAGTCCGGCTCGACTTTCGTCTCGTGGGTTTTCCGAATCACCCATAATCTTCTGGTCGATCACTATCGTCTGCATAAAGAGGCTCTCGAATTGGATATCAATACTCCAGACCAGAAAATAGATAATAATCCGATATATCTGGCTGAGCAGAGTCTGAGTAGAGATAGTCTGAAGAAGGCCCTGGGGCAGATGAAAGATGATTATAGAGAAGTGCTGATGCTTTCCTTCATAAATGGACTTGATAATGATGAGGTGGCTACTCTTATGAGGAAGTCTGAAGGTGGCTTGCGGGTGCTGAAATTCCGGGCTCTGCAGGAGCTGAAAAAGATTCTGCTAAATATGGGTATTAAATATCAGTAACAAATAGTGCAGCGGGGCGTTATGTACAGCGATAGATAAAATATTATGTTCAATAGGTTCCGAAAATTAGATCAGAATGAACAGCAGGAGCTGGAGCTTCTCGGCGGTAAATTAGCTGATGTGTCTGCCGGACTAACTTTCGATGATGCGAGGAAATCCCGTATGAAAGACAATCTTATGCAGGCTATCGCAAGCGATCAGACTGAATTGCCTATGGATTTGTGTGTGTTGGCGAAAGGGGTTACGAATTTCTCTCATGAGAATTATCTTAGTAACCATCAGAAATATCAGCTTTGGCATGCGATCAGATCTGCTATTGAGGATGGAGTTCATCAGAGCGTCGGCGCTTTCAATTGGGTGTCGCGGAGCTGGCGTGCCGGCTTGGCTTCTTTCCTGATTCTTGTGATAAGTTTGGGAATATTTGCTTTGGCACCGCTCGATATCAGGCTTACGAGGGCGGCTAAGTGGACTTTCCTCGAGAGCGTGTCAGGCAAAGTATTTGTAAATAGAAATGGACAGATTTTTCCAGTAGATAAGAATTTTAATTTACTGGAGGGGGATTTGGTTTTTACAGGGGTGGATAGTTTCGTGACTATCAGATTTCTGGATGACAGTGTGGCCAGGCTTGGGGCTGATACGGGACTGGCTATCAATAAGCTTTATGCCAAGCCGGATAATGCTGTCAGTACGCAGGTGGAATTATCTCTGACTGACGGCCAAATCTGGGCCAGCGTATATAATCTGGTAGACAAAGATTCCAGATTCGTCGTGGAGACGGATCAGGCGAGAGCCAATGTGAATTCTAAGGCGGCTTTCGAAATGAAGACAGATCGTGCCACTACTACTCTGGCCGTGTTTGATAATGTGGTGGATTTCAGTAGGAAGACAGCCAATGTGAGTCTGGTGCAGCCTGTACTGTCCGGATATACCGCGGCGGTGAATAATGATAATACTTTTCAGATTGCTTATAGCGATCACGATATCGTATTGCAGAAGAATTCCGATACCATAGACAAATGGGCTGAGATGAATATTGTTCTCGATAAGCAGCATGAGGAAGCTCTGAAGCAGGAGAACAGCCAGTTTATAGATTCTTCAGTAGCCAGTGAGAATAGTGCTCTCGGAGCATTGGCGGCTTTCCGGGATTCGACGAAAGCTTTATTTGATAACACTGAGATAGAGCAATCCAGACAGAGATTCCTTGCAGCTGAGCTGGGTATTATCAAAGCACAACAGCTTATATTGAGTGCCAATCAGGGCAATGATCACAGATATCAGGCAACTCCACTGATGTGGCAGTACAAAGGTGTAATTCGGGACATACTGGCTGACTATGATAGTTTGAAAACTAAAAATGCCGATCAAGCCGAGCAGCTTATAAGTGAAATGCGCGAGAGTGTCGGGGCTCAGGGTAAGTCTCTAAGTCTGATACTTCCCAATGAGAAATTGTATACTGTGAAGGAAGTAGTAAGCGAGGCGGCAGCTTATTTCTCCCGCTCTGATGCTGATCAGGCTGAATATCTCCTGGCCAAGGCCAAAAATAAATTGTTTGAGGTGGAGAGTATGATAAATAAAAACGATTTGAAAGGAGCAGATATCGGTCTGCAGGTGTATCTCGCTGATCTGGACGATTTGGTCGCGCTGGTCAATAAAGCTGGACAGGCTGAGAGTGGTTTGTTTGATCTTCTAGAAGAACAAATTAAGCAATTTAAGGTTATAAATGCCATTAATAAGAAGCTGAACAATGTCGGTGATAACCATCTGACTCAACTGGTCGCAAAGGTGAACCGTGATAGCTTGAATAAATTACTGACTATCATGAGATCTTATCGCAAGGGTGGAATTCCTTTCGTGATGTTGTCTGATCTTCATACTACTGTTGAATCATATTTCGCTTTCGGGGCGATCAGGACAAATGCATTGGTGATACTGGATCAGATGATGAGAAATTATCCTGAATACAAGAAGTTACAGGAAAGTAATACTCCAGATCTGGAAGGTGTCGGAACGCCTGAAGGAATTATCGTGGATTTCAATGCTTCTGCTGATATCGGAATGTTGGCTGTGCCGTCGGCGGCTGTGGAGTCGAAAGATTTAGAGGGTGCTAAGCAGTAATCCCACTACAGCGAAGAATCCACCTATTATCCAGAACCGCATCACTACTGTCGCTTCATGCCAGCCTAGTTTTTCGAAGTGATGATGCAGCGGCGCTATCAGAAATACTTTGCGATGGAAGAGTTTCTTCGATGTTATCTGGATGATGACCGAGATAGTCTCGATGACGAACATGAATCCTATCACAGGCAAGACGAATACCGAATCGGTAAGCATGGCTATGACGCCGAGCGTCGCGCCCAGAGAGATGGCTCCCGTATCTCCCATATAGAATTTAGCTGGCATAATGTTGAACCATAGAAAGCCGATAACCGACCCGGCAATGACAGTACAGAAAGCTGAGAGTATCAGTAAGCCTTTGAAATACGCGATTACGGCGAAGGCCAGGAATGCGATAGTCAGAAGGCCACCCGCCAGCCCATCCAGTCCATCTGTGATATTTACCGCGTTGGCTGTGGCAGTGATGATAAGCACGAATAATGGGATATACCATAGACCCATGGTGATGTCGCCGAGTAGTGGGATGTGTATGCTCTGGTAGCCGATGCGATAATAGAACCATAGTGCGCCCATAGTCGCGAATAGAGTGAGTAGGAAGAACTTGGGCTTGATATTGATGCCTTTGCTTTGTCCGTGGCCCTTCAGGTTCATGTAATCATCGAGAGCGCCGAGCAGAGCTGTGGCTACTAGTGTGAAGATTGGGAGTAGAGTTTCCTGTCTGCTGAAAAGTGAATTGTCTGTGATGTGAAGCCATTCTGAGAGACTGGAAAGTAACACTACTATGAGAGTGGTTCCCCAGATAAGTACGCCTCCCATGGTGGGAGTGCCCTGCTTCTTCGCGTGAAGCTCTTTGAATATAACTGCTTCTTCACCTGTGGACGCCTTGTCGCGTAGATTTTTCCCGATTTTGAAGCGGTGTAATAGCTTGATGAAAGGTGGGGCGAGCAGAACAGTGATGATGAAGGCGAGAAATAATGAGCCGAAAATCAGTACGAGATAGCGGATGTTTTCACTGAAGGAGAGTATGTTGTTTAGCATGTGATGTGTGTATTATATCCAGTTTATGTTGTCGAAAAGCCACTGGGAAAGTATTTTGGTTTCACGGAAGCGGTCGTTGCTGCCGAGCATGACATTGAGGATTTTATTCCCATTTTCGTTTTCGACAATAGAAATTAGACATTGACCTGCTTCGTCGGTGGTGCCTGTCTTCAGTCCGAGCACATGGAGATAGCTGCCGAGAAGTTCGTTCGTGGTGGTCAGGTGGTGAATTTGGCGGCCATCGATGGAAGAGGCGTCGGCTTCCTGGAGTGCTGCTATCTTCTGTACTATCGGTTTTCTGTAGACAGCGCGGGCCAGTATGGCGAGATCAGCTGCGCTGGAATATTGGGCTGGGTCGTCGAAGCCGACGGGGTTGGCGAAATGTGTGTCGTGAAGATGCATGTCTGCTGCTCGCTTGTTCATCTTCTCTACGAAGGCGTCACTGGTTTTACTGTTGTATATGGCGAGAGCTATAGCTGCGTCGTTGGCTGATTTGATAAATAATCCTTTTAGTAATTCTCGGACTGTGATTTTCTCTCCTGCCAGGAGTGACATTTTCGCTGGTTCGACTTGTGTAGCGAGCTTGTCTACTGTGACCTGATCGTCGAGGGTGTTCTCTTCCAGAATTATCAATGCTGTCATCAATTTCGTCAGACTGGCCATGGGGAGAGGGGCTGTAGGATCAGACTGATAGAGTATCTGCCCTGTGGCAAGGTCGATGCTAATTACGGATTTGGATTTGAGGACTGGGGGGAGGGCGGTAGGGCGAATCTCTGGAAATGGATTTACCGGAATGGTCAGATTGTTCACTGTGGGTGTCGGTGGTGTACTGGCAGGGGGGCTGAACAGAGTCTCTACAGCCAACAAGCTAAGTAGGGTGGTAAGCATGTTTATTTGGTTTTGGCTGGTGTAGCTGGCTGTGCCGGCGAAGAAGCTGGCGAGACTGGTTTGTCTTTGGCCGGTGTGGCGGAGATGTCTTTCGTGGATGAGTTTTGAAGAGATCCAAGTGGAATTTCAGCGCCTGTGGTGGCGGCCGGTTCGGCTGGAGTAGCTGGTGCTGTGTAGAGCAGGTGGTCAAATGGATCCGGTTTGCTCAGGGATTTATAATCTTTACCAATCTCTATGACTATCTCGGCTGGAGAGCGTTTCGCGGTTTGCAGGTATTCTGGTGGGATTCCTTCTACTGAGGGCGCGTCTATCAGTTCTTGTATCACTCCTACTGCCGGTGGAATTTGCTTGACTGGTGGTTCGCTGGAGTTCGGGTCGGATGGGTAAATCAGAGTTGGTGTGTAATATATGACAGAATTATCTTGATCCCGATTTGTGGCATTGCCGTAATAAATGACATTTAGACAATTACGGCTTATACTGTTCAGATAATTAAGAGCAAGTCCGGATGTGACTGTGGCGTTCAAGACCTGTATCGGAGTGTCTGTCTTGATATTCTTGTAGAAATAATCTTTGGCGAAGTGTTTCAATTCATCATAATCTTTGCCTGCAGGCAGGAGCACGGCCGCCCCACCGAAGAATTCGCGGGCGGGAGTGTAGAGAAGTCCTCCGCAATTTGTGAAATCATCATTCAATACGCGGGATTCAATCTGGTTCTTGCCTATATCCTTCGTGAGTTTGGCCAGCTCTATGATTTCCGAGACTGAGAGATTGGTCTCTATACTGTCGCTGACGGAATTATAAAGATTCTGGATTTTACCTCCATCCGTGAGCAGATTCAACGCAAGAGCTTTATCTTTCATGGCTGATATTATCTTCTGTTGACGCTTAGCTCTGTCGAAATCACTCGTCGTATGACGGCTGCGGGCGTATTTGAGAGCTGTCTCACCGTCGAGCTGCTGTACTCCGGCTGCTATGTCGAAAGTTTCGTAATATATGGTCTCGCCTTTCGGAAACTGCGTGTCATGTATTGCGTTCTCCACGTCGACAGTGATGCCGCCGAGAGCGTCTACGATTTTCGTGAAACCGTTGAAATCTATTTTGATCGTGTATTGGATCGGGATATCGGTGATGCTTGTGATCAGGGATCCTAATTTCTCCAGAGCTTTCGCAGAACTTCCGTATTTGATGACATAGGAATCATAGACTGAATTGAGCTTCTGTCCGCCGTTCTGATGGTCGTCGACATACAGATCTCGCGGTATGGAAAGCATTTTTACTGATTTCGATTGCGGATTCAGGCTGGCGATAATCATGGTGTCTGTAAGATTTGATCCATCGTGTCCATAGCCTCCCACTCCTACCAATAGGAAATTGGTCATGTGCGCGTCATCCTTCTTCAGATCCTGTCCGAATGAGAATATCAGTGATCCCATATCCAGACTTTTCACCATACTGATAGTAATTGCGAATAATCCGATGATTACTGCAAATCCGGCAAATATAGTGAAATATTTAATGGTCTGAGGACGATGCTGGTGTAATATGCGGGTCAGGAAATTTTCGACTGCTGCTATAGGCTTCACAGGAGTATTCTGTGTGGAAAGCTGCCCGGCTGCTGCTGCGTCAGATTTCTCAATAGCTTTCTTCAGCCGGTTCAGATTATGTCTGATTCGGCGTTTTTTGAAATTCATGTTTATTTGTTAGTACTTAAGTTTTTTGAACTTTTCAAGCGAAGTGGCCTGGCCATTTTAATCAAATTCTGGATTTGACGCTAGCAGTTTTTCTGGTTACTATTCATGGGTAATATTAATCTATTATTTAACACAAAAACATGAGAAAAGTATCGAAATTTTTGGCCGTCTCGGGTCTAGTGATTGTGTCACTGGGGATGTCCGGTTGCCAGACTGTGAGTGCGCCTGTGGTTCCGGCAGTTCCAGAGAAGGCTCCGGAAGTTGTGTTGCAAGAGGGTATTAATAAATTGGCCAGCGTGACTTCATACGGCTATGACGTAACTCTCGACGGAAAACTTAATGGACCTGAAGGTCAGGCTCCAGCTGTAGTGAGTTTCAATGTCGGTCTGAAAGGTGGCGTGGATATGAAGGATTCGAAAGATCCTAGATTTAATCTGGATGTGAAAGGGACTATGGATGCTGATGCCGATGGGGGCAGTGGGACATTTGGTCTGAAGCTGAACAAGGAATCAATTTTCCTCAATCTGATGACTCTGGAAGGCAAGGGGTCTGTGATAATTCCGGATAATTTGAAGTCTCAATACATCGGTAAATGGTGGTCTATGCCTCTTCCTCCTGCTGCTCTGGCTGAATTGGCTAAAGCTGCTCCTGGAGGTGACGCTGCTACTATGACTGATGCCCAGAAACAGATGAAAGCACTTGTAGAATCCACCAAGTTTTTCAAGACTGTAGCTTATGTGGATAGCGTGAAAGTAGCTGGAGAAGACAGCTTCCATTATACTGCAGTACTGGATAAAGATGCTTTTGTCGCTTTCGTGGTGAAGGCTAGTGAATTGCAGGGAACTGTGATGTCAGATGCAGAGCAGAAAGATCTGAAAGACAGTTTGGCCAATATCGACCTTAGCGGTGATATGTATGTAGGTAAATCATCAGGTGCTATGAATAGAATGAGAGGAACTCTTACTTTCAAGCCTACTGCTGACAAATCGTCTCCAAGCGGTACAGTGACTTTCGATGCTACTGTAAGCGAATTAAATAAACCAGTAGTAGTGGTCGCTCCTCAGAACGCACAGGCTATTCCGAAAGAAGCTTTGAGTGCTTTGCCTCTATAGTTGATATCAAGTTTATGAAATTCCCTGAGCTACGCCGGGAGGCGAGCCCAGGGAATTTTTTTATGTTGAGTTAATGTCTCGAGGCTATGCTTGGACTGCGCTCGTCGCTGTGCGGCCGACACTCGCGGTCGTGGTGCTGGCGGCTGTCGTGGTCGCCATACCATCTGTCTGATCAAGGATATGAATAGAGATGATAAAATAAATTTGTGTGCTGTGGCTTTCCTGGTCGGGGTGGGGGTTGCGTCCAGAGTAATGGGGGAATCATTGTTTTATTATTTGGCCTGGTTTGTGGCTGGGCTGATGGTGGCGGTCGGGTTCACTGGATTTGCTTCACGTCGTCGAGGCGACGCTGTGTTCTGGATTGTTTTGATTGCTTTGTTGGTCGGGGGGCTGCGCGTATGGGTGGATTGGCAGATGGATGCCGCTCAGAGGGAGGCCAAGGTTTATGGCTTGGTGGTGCGGGTGGGGGGTGAAGTCGTTACTCAGCCTGTGGTGAAGAATGGTAAGCAGAGTTTCTATCTGAGAGCTGACTCAGTCTCGACTGGGATGCTGATGCGCGTGAGCTTGGCGGATTTGCCCGAATTGCATTGGCGGGACAAAGTGCTGCTGTCCGGTACTCTCGTGACTCCGGAAAATACTGAGAGCTTCAATTATGCGGATTATCTGATGAAGGATCATGTGTATTGGGTTCTGGATAGAGCGAGTCTGATCACGATGAAGGCCGCCGGCGGGGATTATGGCAGCGTTTTGTGGTGGTTGATGTGGATAAGGGGTGGGTTCTTGGAGAAGGTGTATGAGGTGTACGGTGAGCCGGCGGGCGGTATAGTGGCCGGATTGCTTATAGGAGAGAAAGCCAATATCGAGTCCGGAATATTGAAAGATTTTCAGACTACTGGCCTGACTCATATACTCGCGATCTCCGGATTCAACATCTCTCTGATTATAAATATCATCAGTTTTATGGTGGCCAAGCGTGGGAAATGGAACAGGTATATAGTTACCATGTCCCTTATTTCTGCCTTCGTCGTGATTACCGGAGCCAGTGCCAGTGTGCTGCGAGCGGCGGTGATGGGCGGAATGGTCCTGACTGTGAAGACTCTAGGAAGATCCAGTCAGATTTTGAAGATAATTCTGCTCAGCGGTGTGTTGCTGGTGATGATTAATCCGCGGATTCTGGATTTCGACATCTCTTTCCAATTATCTTTCTTCGCTACTATGAGTCTGATACTTTATGCGGACAGAATTGAGAAATTGTTCGCAGGTGGCGAGACAGAGGACGACTGGAAGCTTAGCAAATGGCAGCGGCTCGGCTCGGCTGTGAGAAATTTTATCAAGGATGGAATACTTACTACTCTCGCCGCGCAAGTGATGACTTTGCCAATCATATTCTATAGTTTCGGGACTATTTCGCTGATTTCCCCTCTGGCGAATTTGCTCGTGGGGCCGCTGATCCCGGCTATTATGTTTTGTGGGTTTGTGGCGGTGATGCTGGGATTTCTGAATGTATTTGTGGCCGGTCTGGTCGGAGGTGTGGCGACTATGCTGATAAATCTTATGCTCTGGATTGTCAGCACTTTGGCCCGATTTCCGATGGCTTCATTGTCGCTTGGCAAGGGTGAGGTCTGGCTTGCTATCCTATATTATCTCGCGGTGATTATTGTTTTTCATAGACGAAAATCGGCGCTAGATTCAGCTCCGGTCTCCGTTCTTCCTGATAGATGAGTTTCCATGTCGGTATCTCGAATGCATATGAAAATATTTTGGTTCCCGGCTTGATTTGGCGGTTTATGGATGGCTGGATTTTCTTGAGTGATTCAGGCAGAAGATAACAGAAAATAATGTCTGCATCTGATATATCTCTTGTTTTGAAATCGCTGAAAAGTATTTGTGCGCGGGATTTCCAGAAGAATTTCCTGACTACTGCGAGTAAATACACTATGGGTGATAATTCGATGCCTGTGGCTTTGGCTCCGTATTCATTGGCGGCGATGTATACGAAGCGGCCGTCTCCGCAGCCGAGATCATATACTCGCTGTCCGGGCTTGATTTTCGCCAGCTCTACCATCTTCTTCACTCGTGCCATCGGTGTAGGGACGAATGGCGCTCCGTTTATCATAGCCATAATAGTAGGCACGCATATCATGATCAGTATGACGAGAGCAAACACATTGTCGAAATGTGCGCTTGTGAAATACAGGATAGGGATGAGCAAAAATATAGTCAGAAATGTGCTTAAAATGTCGAGCATATTAGATTTGATAAATGTAAATTTGTGGTCGTTTTTGAGCGTCATAATATATTTCTATGGGTTTAATATTCGGCAAAGAGAAAGTATTACTGATGAGCCTGGTGCCTGGTCTGCATTCACGAATCATCTTCTGATAAACTTTCTCAACTATCTCGGGGAAAAGATAGCAGAAAATTATGTCGGCATCACTTATATCAGCCCGAAAGAAATTGCCGAAGCGGATCTGTGCATTCGATCTGCTGAAGAAACGGTATAGTACTGCTATCAGGTAAGGCAGAGGAGCCACTTCATATCCGATGCCACGCAGACCGAATTTCTTCTCAACCTGTATCAGAAAACGGCCATCTCCACAGCCCAGATCGTAGACCAGTTCGCCCTTACGAAAAGGAAATTTCTGAAATAAATTCCGGAGAGAGGCTCTTCCGCTCGGCACATACGGCACTCGCGAGA
>CAIOIA010000064.1 GCA_903858295.1 uncultured Candidatus Peregrinibacteria bacterium
ACATTCAGGCTGAGCTTATCATAAGCCGCATAAGGATGATCAGCGCGTACATCTATCTTCACATTACTGGCTCTGGCAGGGAGCCCTACAGCACCATATGCTATAGCCACTTCTTTCCTCAGTACGCCTGTGGTAGCCATTCTCTCCAATAGTCCATCAGATTCCAGACCAATTTTCAGTAAGTCTCTCATCTCTGTAATCACAGATTCACCGACACTCTTGATATGATGCAGATCGGCCTTAGCCAAGTCTTTCGCCACCCCTCCCGGCACTATATATCCTCTCCAGAATCGATTCCCGAAAACTTTCTCAGACACTCTCACCAGATTCTCTTTAATCCTGAACCCATGAGCCGCCATAATACTGAATCCTGTGCCCATTCCTGCGATATTCGCCATATCATGTATATGCATTGTCATTCTTTCCAGCTCAGCCACCAGAGTACGAAGCAGATTAGCGCGTTCTGATACTTTGCATTTACATATAGATTCCACAGCCTGCACGAAAGTCAGAGCGTGAGAAGCGGCGGTATCATCAGATATGCGCTCTACGTAAGGTAATGCTGCAGTTACTGACTTGCCTTCCAATAATTTCTCAACACCTTTGTGAGTGAAGAAAAGTTTTCCTTCCAGAGTGATAATTCTCTCGCCGGCTACATTAAATCTGAAATGTCCAGGCTCGATAATACCGGCATGTATAGGCCCCACAGGGATTTCATAAATCCCATTTCCTTCGACATGTCCCATAGGGAAGGGGACATTATCCTTCTTCATCACAGTATTCCATGCGAAATCCTTACGTAGTGGATGAGTATGTAGAGGCACATTCTCGTGATGTACGAGACGACGTGGATCCGGATGTCCTTCTGCGACAATTCCAAACATATCCATCATATATTTCTCGAACCAGATAGCTCCCATGATGGTCGTAGTCAGTGCAGGATATCTAGGATTATCTTCAGGCAGTCGCACAGATACTTCCAGCCATTCTTCCTGGCCTTCCGCAGTAAGTATAGCGTGCACTCCGAAAGTCTTATCTACGCTTCTATCATCAGTACCGAATAGCCAAGCCAACCTGTAACCTTGGTCAACTAATGAATTTACTTCTTGTGTAAATTTCTCACCGTCAACTTGTGGAAGAATATTCATTCCCATATTTAATAAGATATAGATTTAGCGATTTCTGCGAAAAAGTTATAACCACTTTGCGATAGCATGAAGAGCCCTCCGACTATCAGCAGACATATTTGTACAGCCATTACCAGATGAGTGAGATTGAATTTCTCTTTCTCATGCTCTACTTCAGCGTGTGATGGCTCAGTATGATCAATATTAAACATATTAAATGTATGCTTGAGCAGACCAACTGCCACCAGACTTAATGCAGCCAGGAGAATCATAAATATGATGTAGTGCCCTTTCGTGACAGCAGCAGACATGATCAGTATCTCACTTGCGAAAGTCGCGAAGGGAGGAGCGGCAAGTAAAGCAAACATACCAATGATAAATAAGACGCCAGTAATTGGGAGCTTCCTAATCATATTCTTCACATCGGCTATCTTACCGGTCTTGGCTCTAAGTAATATCTCACCTGATCCGAAGAACAATAATGACTTGGACAAAGCATGTGCATACATATGCATCAAAGCCGGTACTATACCTATTGGTCCCATACCCACAGCGATGGCCAGAATTCCCATATGTTCCATACTCGAGTAGGCCAGCATTCTCTTATAATGATGCTGTATGTATAGGTAGAATGCACTAGCGACGACTGAAAGAATTCCGAAAATCAAGAATAAATTATTTGTCCATTGATCTGATCCTAGAGAGATATCTGTAATAAACTTAATTCTCATCAGGCAGTAGAAAGCTACATTGAGCAGTACGCCAGAAAGCATTGCCGAGATAGGGGATGGAGTGCGCCCATGAGCATCTGGAAGCCAAGTATGCATAGGGAAAAATCCTACTTTAGTACCAAGTCCGATAAAAGCAAATAGAAAAGCCCATTGCATGATGGCAGGAAGTAGCTTAGCTGCACCCGCAGTCAGCATACTCAGAGAGAGTGAATTAATTGGTTCCATACCGCTCTGTATTCCAGAATAACTGATCATCAGTACGCCGAGTAAACCAAGACTTATCCCAAGTGAACAGATGATAATATATTTCCATGCAGCCTCCAGAGATCCATCTTTCTTATATATAGCCACGAGAGGGGTAGAAGCCAGAGTAGTAGCCTCCAGAGCCAGCCAAAGTAACCCGAGATTGTCAGCCATTACGACAGTCAGCATAGCGAGTGCGAAGATTGGTAGCAGTAAGAAGTAAAGCTTAGTCTGCGCGGCATCCATAATCTTCTCATGAACTTCCTCACCTATAAATCTATGACTGGAGACAACTGTGAACAGATAAAGCATGGTAATAAGCACTCCCATATACGCAGAGAAGCTGTCTATTCTCAGAAGCCCTCCTACACTCATCACCTGTCCACTCAGTAGTGGAGTGGATAAGAAATATAGCGTAGCCAGTGAGTTGATTATACCCATCACTAACGCAATCATTCGCGTGACTTTGATGTCTTTCGAAGCATAGGCCAACGCTGCCGTGAGTAAGAACAGAATAAAGATTATTATTACCATAGTATATTAATCAATTAATTCATTTAAAATAGATGTATCACCACTTGCATGTACTTTATGTACACTGTCTATAAGCGCCGCGAGTATCATCGTGCTGATGATAATTACGAAGAATATACCCATTTCTAGAAATAGAGGGATGCCACGAAGAGCCACAAGTCCGAAGGCAGCAATGCCATTCTCCATGGTAAGCAGACCAAGTACCTGCGAGAACAGATCTTTTCTGATAATTGTGATAAGAATTCCGGAAAGTATCATGGACACAGATATGAAAAGCAAAGCCTTGAAAAACATAATACTTTCAGGCATTTCAGCAAAGTTCACAGGGATGTTTCTGACGATAATTCCGCTAATAACCAACACAAGTGCAAATAGTATGTATGTTGTAGCTGGTCTGACATACATCTTCAGCTGATTGGAAGCGGGAATCTTCTTGGCAGTGAAATATATGATAAGGGGGACGAATACAACCTTAAAAAGTAAGGTCGCAATAGGAGCGATGAAAAACTCAGTTTCTCCTCTAAGTATGGACATACTGGCTCCCAGACCTGCCAGACAGAGAGAAGCAATGGCGAAATATCTGAGCATGGGTACAAGTCTTATCTTGCCCATCATCAGGAATGTCGCAAGCAGCAGACCTCCTGCAAAAAACTCTGTAATCAATTGAATTGTCGTCATATTAATGTATTAACAAGTGTCAAAACAATGCCCCCTAAAGCTAAGAAAAAAGCTACAGTAAGAAATTCATGCGCGCGGTAGAAACGCATCTTAACTATAGAGCTTTCCAGAAACGCCAGTAAAAACATCATAATCACTATCTTCAACACAAGCCACACAGGAGCGAGTACGAAGTCCATCACACTAGCAGTCGCCCCCAGGACTCCAACTGGCAAAATTACATTTACAAACAGTAAAGAGAAAAGTGACAATTTTAGAAAAGAAGCATACTCCATTAATGCAAGAAGAGGGCCTGAATATTCGAGAATCATAGCTTCATGCACCATAGTCAGTTCCAGATGCGTAGCTGGGTTATCGACAGGATAGCGAGCATTCTCAGTCAGTGCCAGCAAAGCCAAAGAAATCAAACTAAGAATTATAAATGGCTGACTTCCGATATTGATATTCAGAACCATTTTACTAATATCAGAATTCCCACTGCTGATGGCAAGCGCCCCGAAGACAAGAATCATAGTAGGCTCTACAAGTGCTGCAAGCGTCATCTCTCTTGCCGCTCCCATCCCTCCGAAAGCAGATGCAGACTCAAGTCCACCGAAGACCAGGAATATTGCGCCGAGCATCAGTACTCCGGCCACAATTATGAAATTACTGTATTCTCCAAGCGCGCCTGCTACAGTGACGAGCGGAAGGACCAAAATCAGAAACAGAATAGATCCGAAAACAATAAACGGAGCGAGGCGAAATACCCAGGAAGTACTCTTGGAGATTACAAGCTCCTTCTTCAGTAATGTCAGAATTGTATAATACGGTAGTAGGGGAGAAGCGCCTTTTCTTCCTTGAAATCTGGCCTTCAGAAATTTGACTGTTCCGGCTGCGAGTGGCGCGACCAGAAGCATCAATACAAATTGATAAATTGTTGAAATTATATTCATCATAAAGTTACTATTGCGGTAATAATAAGAGAAATCAAAATAAGTGAAATATAGAACTGAATATTGCCATTTTGCAGACGTCTGATAGTGCATGAGCACCATTTAGCCAGATTCAAAATAGGATTATAGAAATATCTGTCCCATACTGGATAAATATCTATTGTTATGCTTTTCTTGGCCAACCATTTGTTGGTAGCCACAATAGGCTGAGATGCTATCTTCTTTCTCGCCTGTACTACAAATCTGAAGAAGAATCGAATCGGAGCGGAGAAAGCAGTCGCTGTATATTCCATAGTCTCGTTTATAGGCTGACCGCAATCCCATGTATGATAAAGTCTTTCCTTCCTTACATCTGAAGAAACTCTTCTCATGATAGCCGCAAGCAGCACCACGCCCAGCATGATCAACGAAAGTACAAACGGATTAAAACTAAATGGAAATGCATTTTGGGATTTTAGTTCACCGACAAGCATTCCATTACTTACTATCTCTAAAATTGGCAGAGCGAAAGCACCCATGAGAAACGCCATCCCACCCAGTAATACGACAGGCAAGAGCATATCTTTCGCAGGTTCTTCACCTACATTATCACGAGCAGATCTAGCTTCCGCCAAAAATCCAATACCGAAGAATCTGACCATAGAGAGTACTGCGATCCCAGCTACAAGTCCTACGACGATAAGTACAATGAGTAGAAGAGCTTTTACTGCGAAATCAGCTGAAGCAATATTTGTAATTATGGATTGAATCAGAAGCCATTCAGTAATAAACGAACCGGATGGAGGTAAAGCAGCTGCTGTGAGACACAGAAGCAATGCGGCTGCGGAAAATATTCTCATTTTCTTGGCCATTCCTCCCATTTTCTCTATATTTCTAGTGTGGAAGGTCTGAGCAGCGACGCCAGCAGTGAGGAATAATCCGGACTTGAAGAATGAATGAACCACTGATTGGAAAAGAGCTGCAATTATGGCTACATTTACCAAACTCTCCATATTGGAGCTTCTAGCTACCATCGCGACTCCTATCATAGTAAATATCAACCCGAGGTTCTCTATACTGCTGAAGGCAAGAATTCTTTTAATATCTAG
>CAIOIA010000065.1 GCA_903858295.1 uncultured Candidatus Peregrinibacteria bacterium
CGGCAAATCGGCCGAAGACCGAGCGTACTGCTGATACGCGGGGTAATCCCGAAGGAGCGAAGAACATGGCGAAGGAACCGAATCCCAAGAGCGTGGTGCGCGAAGTCGGCCTCGTGCGGCTGCTGATGATGTTCGGCCTGTCTGCGGTGCTGGCCAACATGCTCGTGGCGGCGTGGAACAAGATCAAGCACAACTTCGAGGACGACTGCGACGGCGCGCCCTAGACGCCGCACACACATCTCACAAATCCTGAAAAACCAACGGCCTCATAAGCCGTCATGGCGCTATATGCGCTACAAGGGGGCTGTCACAAGCCCTCCTTTTTCATAAATATTGCTGTTTTGAAAAACCCGACGGCTTGGATTCAAGTGGCGTCGGGTTTTTCGTAATTTTATTTGTTTTTACGCAATAGCTACGAAGACCTGGAAGAATTATATTTCCTGTTCCTGCTTATGGAATTTGTTCTTCAGCATCCAGCCTCCTGCTATGATAGTGAGCAGATACATATATGTGGAGAATTCTGGTACGTTCTGGGCGCCACTTGTGATAGTTACTCCAGAAATACTCGCACTATCTAGTAGACTCTCATTCCACTGTCCGCGTGTTTCAAAAGCAAAATTACCAGTTATACCTGTAGTAGTAGGATTAACGATATTGTTCCAGGTACATGACTCTGCCGACCCGCCAGCTGTTTCAAGGTCTGACAAATACCTACCGCTAGGCCAAGTATCTCTTTTCATAAGAATAGTACGAGCGGCACCATCGATACCATTTAACGGTATGGTGTAGTCACCAAGCATAGGTGAACATGCACTATTGGGATCCACTGTTGCTCCAGTTACATCATAACCTGCAGGAAAAGTAATTAGAAAATAATCTCGACCAGGAAGAAAAGTCTCTGTCGTGAAATTAACCGTATAACTTGTAGTGGCTCCTGCAACTAAACTAACTCCCGAGACACTAGTAGAGGTGAGGGTACCCGCTAGTGCCAATGGTGATAAAGAGACGAAAGTGACTATAAACGTGACTGCTAAAGCAGCAAATTTCTTAATATTGTTTTTCATTTTGTTTTAGTTATTTAAGCTTCTTGTTATCTTACACTATATGGGGGGGGGGGAAGTCAAGGCCGCTGCAGTGAGTAATTTCTTTTTCACTGTCCGATGGCTATGACAGCCACTTCCATAGAAAGTGGCCTTCGTTAGTGTTTTTGAGATTCTCTTGACGCGCGTCGGATTAGGGATAAAATCACCCTCCTGTTATTTAATTAGTCTAAGATGGGATTTAATAAACGTTTTATGAGTGCTGCAGTGCCGCTGATTGATGAAGCGGATACCACCGATGAGCCTGTGGGCGACGCGCTCCCTTCCCTCGGAAAAGGTGACCGTATAATTGACAACGAAAGTGAAGAAGTCTACATGCAGGTAATGGCGACACTTATAGACGAAATATATGCTAATGCTTACCGGAATTTCGAGATTGCTCTGTGTGAGATAGGCATGGATCTGGATTGCCAGAGTACATTCCAGGCTTACGTGTACTGCTTCCTGATGAATAAAGGGTTTTTCAATCTGCCCGGAGCGAAAAGCTCTCGAGGTCTGGCTATTGCCATCTCACAGGCGGCAGAATGTTTTCATCGAGACACGGGTTTGTTTGGTGATTTCGTACTGAGTCTGGATGCGTGGTATCAGGAATTATTATCCGAGCAGGAACTGCATTCTTACAGGCCAATGAAAAATAGCGGGCAATTGGTCGGATTAATTGAGAGGATTCTAGATAGACTTGGGCCTTTCGACCAGCCAGTGCGTTGACACGGTGAAGCCCCCCTTCGCTCTTGATGAGCTTCGGGGGGCGAGTTAATCCCTATTCCATTTCTTCTTCGACTTCGTGTTCGTATCCTTTCCGGAACTTGTGGTAGGCGCGGCGCAGGCCGGCGGCCTGAATCAGCGAATGCCAGACGGTGAGTCGCGAAGCCGTGCTCAAGACCCCGGCGAGGACGCCGAGACCGAGCAGATAGCTTGCGATCAGCCGTGATTGCTGCAGCTCCGTCGGGTTCAGCCAACCGGCGACTGCCGGTAGCAGAGCTAGAAGCGAGAGGATTTGCCAGATCACCTTGGTCTTGCCGAAGGGACTGGCTTTCATCTCACTGGTGTACTTCCGCAGGCGCCGGAAACCCGGCCAGCTCAGGAAAGGCTCGCGGACGATGGTGCTGACGATGTCTGAGACGACCATCAGCGCTACCACGGGCCAGCAGATCATGTCACGCCAGGCCAGATAGGCCAGCAGTGGCAAGAGGTTGAACTTGTCGCTGAGCGGATCGAGCCACTCGCCGATACCGGTGAGGCTCAGACGAAGGGCCGGAGGCCGAGCTGTCTCGTCGCGCGCGAGGTGAAACATCGGCACGATGGTGTGGTGGGTCGAGAGGTTTGTGATCCAGATCTCCAGGATGACGCGCTGATCCCGACGCACTTTCTCACCTTGTGCGTTCTCCTCTTCGACGCTGTACCAAGCCCAGAGAAGGCTTGAATTAGCCATCAGGCCGGAGTTGTCGTTGGCCTGTGGGACGATCTTGATCATGGCCAGTATGCTCTTGGCCTGCTTGCCGTCGAGACGATCCAGCAGATGAGCAAATACCAGGATCAGAAATCCTGCGAAGAGCCTGTTGACGTTACCGTCTGCCGCGAAAAACAGCCATTGCCCCAGCCAGATAATCCAGATTCGCTGAATGCTCAGCCAGTTCGGCGAGCAGAACGGAATCTGGCTGAGGCGGAAGAGCAGACGCGGCGTCGCCATGAAGAGCACGCCGAGAGAGTATACCACGCCGACAACGATGATAGCAGCGTAGCGCTTGAGCCACGGCAGCTCTGCGTCGTAGACTAGCGGGACGGCGAAGTAGAGGGTGGTCGCGCCGAGGATGGCGAGGGCGGACTTGGCGGCGGTCTTCGCGAGGGGGGAGAGTTTCATGGGGAGGCCTCGGGGTGGTGGAGAGGGTGGAGGAGTGAGCGAAAAGTGCAAAGCGCAAAGTGCAAAGTGAATAGCGGAAGAGAGGAGAGTACGGTGTGGTGATTTGGTGCGTGTAGGAAGTTGGTTTACACGAAGTCTTGGTCGAAATTTCAATGGACGGGAAATTTGTTTCCGTAGGGACGCAGTGAGGTGTGACTTCCCGCGTGAGCGGGAGGCTCTCAGACCAGTCCGAACGGAAGGATGCATCTTAATCCAAAGGCATTGATTTTCAAAGAAATTATGCCTAGACTTGAATAGAAAATTTTTCTCCTCACTATAAATGGCTGTACTAAAGGTAGAAACCGGAGTAGAGAATGCCGTGCTGCGACAGAAATCCAAGCCTGTGCGCTCTATCGACCGGAATATACAGAAATTGCTGAAAGATATGGAGGCCACTATGGAGGCCGGGAATGGGTGTGGACTCGCCGCACCGCAGGTGGGATTCCCATTACGAATTGTCATGGTGAAGCTGAATCAGCTGACCGATCAGGAGCTGAATATAGCCATGATTAATCCGGAAATCACTTATTTCTCTGAAGACACTTATGTGGATGAAGAGGGATGCCTCAGTGTGCCCGGATATTTCGACCAAGTGGAGCGTGCCTCGGAAATAATTGTCAGATTTCAGAACGCCAAAGGCCGCGAATTGGTACTGAAAATGTCTGAGCTAAATGCGCGCGTGGTACAGCATGAGATAGATCACCTGGATGGAATTCTTTTCACTGATCTGATAGTCGGCGGAGTGCCCGGGAAATTGCTTGGAGAAGATAAACACGAGCGGCATCTGAAGCTGTAACATATTTCAGCTGGAATTTATATTCAGTTAATAAGTCTGCTTTATTGTGTGTTCAGCTGGTACGAGGTGGGGGCAGCTTGGAGCGAAGCCCGTTTCGTCAAACTGGGCTTCAGGGGTTCGATTCCCCTTGCCTCCACCAC
>CAIOIA010000066.1 GCA_903858295.1 uncultured Candidatus Peregrinibacteria bacterium
TAAAGCTTCTGCCAGCCATGGTCGCGAGCGAAAAGGGCTATGGAGAGTATGCCCGTGATCGGCCTGAGTTGGCCGTCTAGGGCGAGTTCCCCGACGAAGAGAGAATTCTCTGTGGGGCTGGCCGTCGATGTGGCTGTCTCGGTAGTACTCGCGCCGGAATCTGGAGACGTTCCAGTCGAATTAGCGCGATATGACTCCGATGCTTTGCTGGAATTCCCGCCCGCCGCGATTTGTCCTGAGGCCAGAAGCAGGCTGACAGCTATAGGCAGATCGAAGGAAGGCCCCTGCTTGCGTAGCGAGGCGGGCGCCAGATTTATGATTTTCTTCTGCTGGGGGTAAGCGGCTTTGGTGCTTTTTATCGCGGAGCGTATGCGTTCTTTCGACTCCTGCACCGAAGTATCTCCGAGCCCGACTATGGTGAAAGCGGAGAGCCCCTGCAGTATGTCCGCCTCTACTTCGACAAGTCGCCCCTGTATGCCTTGTACAAGGCATGAATAAACTTTTACCGGCATATAGTTTGAGTTAAATATGCTGCCAGTCTAGACGACGGAGATTAAATGAACTTAAAATCTGGAGGCAAACCCCCCGTCCGGACAAGGAAAGGCTATAACTTTTTATACGGATTCCTCTGTGTATATGGCCTTATCTGTGCTATAATGAGCAGATAATAATTCCACATGACATTAAATCAGAAGACAAAAAAACAGATTGGGATTGGAGCGATATTTGTCGTAGTGATGATGCTGGCCGGTTGGCTTGTGTATGGGAAATTACTTGATAGGCTTCAGTTGCAGGTATCCTCTCTACTCTATCAGACCAGACAGAGCGGCACCCCTATCCTGATAGTCGGCGTTGACCAGCAGACTACCGATCAGATGGGCTCCACAGCCAGCTGGACACGCGATAATTACGCCCAGGCTATCCAGAATATAAGCAAATATAATCCTGCTGTCATCGGCCTGGACTATTATTTCACTACCGCCAGTAAAGTCATCCCTACTGCGAAACTCACTGAGATACTGACTGACACTGAGAGTACTGCGGATATCGGCACACGGCTCAGTCAACTCACAGGTAGCACAGAACTGAATCAATATGATCAGTCTCTGGCAGATGAAGTGAAGGACAATACGAAACTGGTTATGATTTATCCGCCTCGTACGGATTTCTCTGAATCAAATCTTCTGAAACAGAATTTCATTTCCGCGCAGCCGCTCGAGGCTTTCAAGCCTATGGATAAAACGCGCATAGGACTTATAAATGTGCTGACCGAGGCTGACGGAAGTGTCAGGAAATACATACCGCTGATGCTCGGTGATGAGAATTATCTGTCACTCGGGATGGCTGTGATAGCCACTTATCTGAATGCCACTGATATGCGTATTGTCAGCTATTCTGCGAATAAAGTAGAGATAGATTTCGGAGGGAAAATCATAAAAATACCTCTGAATAATTATCAGATGATGATTAATTTCGCGGAGAAGAATCTTCATGCTGAATCTCTGAAACAGGCGAATGAGGCCAATAAGAACATGCAATACATGCATTTCGTGGATGCATACAACGACAATTTCTCTGATATAGATGCGGCTGCACTGGCCGGCAAGATAGTGCTGATCGGACCTTATGTGCAGAATAATGATAATTACAAAGTGCCGATAGACAGCGATTATCGCATGGCTGGTGTACAGTTGCATGCAGAAGCGATTCAGACTGTCCTGGATCAGGCCTGGCTGAGAGACATGAGTACATTCGAGGCGATGGCCGTCATCGGGCTGCTGGCGGCACTGGTTTTGCTTCTGATTTACAAATTGCCGATACTGTTCGCGCTGATCGGCGTGGCTGTGCTCAGTGCCTTCTATACTCTGATGGTGGGGCCATGGGCTTTCAGAAACGGCCTGATTATAGATCTGATCAATCCTCCTGTCGCAGTCATCCTGACTTCCATTATCGCTTATGCATACCGATATCTGACCGAGTTCAGACAGAAGACGGTAGCTGCTGATGCGCTGGAGAAATATGTAAATAAAGAAGTCGCGGAGAAAGTCCTTGAGGAGGAAGCACCCGTGGTTACGGGCGTGGAGAAGAGGGAAATTTCCGTGATATTTACGGACATTAAGGGTTTCACTACTATTTCCGAGAAGTTACGTCCCGTGAGTCTGGTGACGCTGCTGAATGAATATTTCGAGGTGATGTGCGCTATCATTACGAAGAATGGAGGTACAGTGGATAAATATGAAGGAGATGCAATTATGGCTCTCTTCGGCGCGCCTGTGGCTTCTACTGAACATGCGGCGCAGGCATGCGCGACTGCTCTGGAGATGCGAGCGGCTCTTCCTGCACTACAGGAGAAATGGGCCGGGAAGACTCTCCCAGGAGGGGAGGCTTATCCTGAAATTGATTTCAGAGTGGGCATCTCATCAGGCGAGGCTGTAATCGGAAACATCGGATCGAGTGAGCATCTGTCCTATACCGCCATAGGCGACATGGTAAATCTCGGCTCTCGCCTGGAATCCGCAAACAAAAAATATCAGACGCATATTATGATAGCCGGGCCGACTGAAGAGCTGGTGCTCGGGAAATACGAATGCCGCTATATGGACAAGATACGGGTGAAGGGGAAGGATCGAGGCGTCATGATTTATGAATTAATATGCCCTCATGGGCAGCTAAGTGCCGAGCAGATAGAACTCATCACTCTCTACAACAAAGCGATCGGACTATACTATGAGAAGAAATTCGTCGAGTCTCTGCAGGTGCTGGAGACAGGAATCCTTAGCCGCTGGCCACAAGATAATCTCTCTCTGATATACGCAGGCAGATGCGAAGTACTGAAGAGATATCCACCAGCCGATGGTTGGGATTTCATATATACTATGGAGGGCAAGTAGAGCCATATAGAATTTTCTCTATCTGCGCCTCCCCGGTGACGGAGACTTGATCATGCTGACCCGCCACCTCCAGGCTTCCCTGCAGGGTCTTCACCACTACGGAAAACACAGGACGCTTCAGGAAATACTTCCCATAAGTCATTGCAGCACAGGCGGATCCTGTGCCACAAGCCAATGTCTCGCGGTTCACTCCCCGCTCATATGTACGGTTGTATATGATGCGTGGATTCTCTCCGTCGAAGCTTACTACGTTCAGATTACGAGTCTGACCGTTCAGCGTATGACTCTTTCCTATCAGTTTGCCCAGATGTACTATCGGGGTAGCGAAGCGGGCAAACAGATCTTCCACCTGATAACGCGCTGAGAATATTATCGCATGTGGCTCCCCCACATCCGTGTCATGCACCAGCTCCTGACCGGCTTCTATGATTCCA
>CAIOIA010000067.1 GCA_903858295.1 uncultured Candidatus Peregrinibacteria bacterium
ATATCACTCAAACAGCGATTCACCGATATTTATACCGCCTATAATCCGCTTCATCCGCGTGAGCTAATTCATGATGCCCTGAACACACAGGCAGCAAACTTCGCGGATCATGGCTGGGATTAGCCGAAAATCGCCGTTTATGATGTATATCATCCGCCAGTCGATGACAAGACTCACCCGCGCATTTATCTCCAAATTCTTCTTTCAGAATATTCTTGACCGCGACCGGGATGTATCTGCTGGGAGCAGGTTTATTATCGTCCGCGATATTCTCGATTTCTGGCTCTCTCCCTACTTCTTTTCCTGGTGTCATTACTAGCTCTTTCTGCCCCATCGAGACCTCAACATCTTCAAATTTCTTCGCAGTCTTCTCTCTCAGTTTTTCAGCAATAATTTCTTTTCTTGTCTGAATTTCCGAATCTCTCTTCGCCAGAAGTTCAAGCAAAATCTCATTGATATCAAGCCCCTTCCCTGCCATCTCCAGCAGTTTCTCTTTCACTTCTACAGACAGTGCTGACATCAACCGAATATCCTGATTTATATTGGAGAAATTTCGTTGCGCGCGCACACTTTCATTAGCCGTTTCGGGCTTCAGGAAGCCATCCACATCACTCATTCCACCACTTTGCGCTTTGCACTCTACGCTTTGCGCTCGCCCACCACTTCGCGCTCCCCCACCACCTCGCAAATCCCGCACCCAAGTCTCCACCGCGTTCTGCGATAAATTTCTCACCTTCTCCGCAAGCACGGCCTGATTCTCAGCAGTCGCTATCGCAGCAATCCGCACCAGTTTATTGTGACTTATCTCACCACTCACGAGAAGCTGTTGCAATACAGGTTTGTCTTCCAGTCGCCTCTCCAGCTGCAAAACTCTCTGCACCTGATCACGACTCAGGCCGGCCAACTTCGCCGCAAATTCATAAATTGAAAAATAGCCTTTCTTCTCATACAGCCGCCGCCTCTGGACTTCCGGCAAAAGCCCCATAAATTTCCGCCGCGCCTGCAGGGCTGCAGTTCCGTATTTCCTGCAAAGCCTAAACAATTGTTTATCAGTGTAGAGCATAATAAATAAAATAGAGAATAAAACGCGCATTTCCCAATTCTATCTGACTAAGAAAACTCTGCCCAATGTTTGCCCAACCTGTATAACAAATAACACACGAAATATAGCACATAGAAGCCAAACAAGCTCACTTTCCAGCTTGCACTCACCTGTCAAACTGTTGCAAATTGATAAAACAGCCGTTTTCATGTAGAATTAGAGGAAAACATCAAAACAACGCTATGGGGATTTTCAACAGATTAGCAACGAGGGTAAAGCTCAAAATTGTGGAATTAAAACAGAAGCCTTCTGAGGACGAAAGAAGCTTGCCCGAAGCCGTCTCTGAAGCCCCAGAAATTACAGAAACAACAATCACCACTCATCGAAAGGCCACAGCACAAGGTGCCAACAACATCTATAGATTCGTACCAGATGAAGCGTTGGCAGAACGTCAAGAGGAAGAACGTAAAGAACAAGAACAATTGGAAAAACTTATAGATACTCTAAAATCTCGTTTCGAAGATCCCGAAAACATGAGACTGAGACACCCCGGTATGGAATGGGCGAAAGTAGAAGCAAAAATCAGAGCAAATAAAGAAAAACAAAGATCACTTTATCAAATGGAAATCACAGGTGGCGAGCCTGATGTAGTAGGATATAAGAATGGTGAATATATATTCTTTGATTGCTCCAAAGAGAGCCCGATCGGCCGTAGAAACCTAAACTATGATGAAGCGGTGGAAAAAGCTAATGTTATGGGTGTTAAGATGCTTAATCGCGACCAATACCTAAACAAGCTGCAAAAAATAGGTGAATTTAATTATGACAGTATTACTTGGATTGAAACTCCAGACGAAAAACGAAACCCAACTGACAAAACAAAAACTGCTATTGCGCTGATCGGCTATTTTCGCGGTGCAGATGAGACTGCAGTCGTACGCGAGCGTGAGGAGCCATACAGATATATTGGCAATAGAATTGGTTTCTATAGCTGGCTAGCCGTCTAAAGCCATTAACCCTTAGATTTAATATTTCACTCTCAGCTTGAAATATTCTTTAGGCGGAATTTGAGTCTAGATCAATTACATTGGCACGGCCCTAACCATTACCAATCCCACCGCTTTTCACTTTGCACTTTACACTTTGCGCTTAATTCACATCACACTTTATACCCAGCACTCTCCAACTATCACTTCACCTTCTTCGCCTCGCCGGTGCTTACATCAAATTGAACTTTTCTGTCAAAATCGGGGCGATCTGCCGCACCCACCACATATGTAAAAATGCCTTCACGCAGAGCTTCAAGCCCTCCGGCACCATCTCGATAAACTTGACCGAACGGCGGCTTGAAATATAATTCCTGAATTTTATCATCACCTGCCGGTCCACCATCCTGCGCAAAAGACTTCACAATAATATCACCATCAAAAATATCTCGTTTCTGCCAAACGGCATCTTCTTTCACCGTCTCACATGTATCAATTCCTGTGCCAGCGCGCACCTGATCCGCTTCAAAATTCTGGCCACCAATTAGACCGTTTTGAGGCTTCGGCAACCCAACATAATCCGTCGAAGCAGACCACAAACCACCTTTCGTTCCTGCGACAATACTCAAAGCAAAACACTGCAATTTCCCAACCGCATCGCCACTCGCACCCGCTCCCGCACCCGCATCCCACGAAGTCCGCCCGCTCCTAGCCAGAAGCGACTGCTCCCGCAAAGCAGAAACCAAAGTATCCGCCGCGAAATCAACCCTCGCCTGCCTCTGCACTCCAGCATAACTTCCCACAGCGAGTACAGTCAGAAGTGACATAACCAAAATAACAATCAGCAACTCTATCAAAGTAAAGCCAGCTTGCGCTCCATCCTCCACACTTTGCGCTTTGCGCTTTTCACTTTTCGCTCCATTCTCCACGCTCCTCCCTCCACGCTTTGGGCTTTGCGCTCGCCCCGCCACTCCCCCGCCCAATTCTAGCCATAGCTCCCTCATCTGGCGAAAAATTAATGAATTATCGAAGTCAATTTGAACACCGGAGTCAGTATTGCCAGCGCCAGCAGAGCCACAGTGACACCCACAAACACAATCATAATAGGCTCAAACAAACTCATAAGTCTCTTCAAAGTATGATCAATCTCCCTGTCATAATGTTCCGCGATTTTCTCGGATATGCGCCCCATCGAGGCTGTCTGTTCTCCGACTGCGAGCATCTGTGTCACCGTATCAGGGAAAAGAAAAGGCGTATCTACCAGCGCGGCGGAAATCTTCTCACCATTCTTCACTCGAGCTATCACCTCCCAGGTCTTCAGAGCGTAGAGTTCCGAAGTCATACTCTGCGCCACGATTTCCAGTGATTTTATCACCGGCAGACCTGACTCGATAAGTATACCGAGAGTAGAGATAAACCGCAGCACATAGACCTTCCTAAGCAGCTCACCTATTACAGGAAATTTCAATTTATATACATCCCAGCGATATTTCCCATCTTCTGAATTAATCCATATTTTGAAAAGGAAATACAGAATCATCACTCCGGCGATAATCGCCCACCAATATCCGACAAGAATCTGCGAAATACTGATAAGAGCTTTCGTCATAATTGGGAAATCTTCTTCCTTCAGTCCACCCTCCTTCAGCATACCGATAAGACTCGGAATCACGAAAATCATCATGCCGCAGGCCGCCAGGATCAGCACCACGAGCACTGCAATCGGATATATGGAAGCCGTCACCAGCTTGATCTGTAATTCTGTCGATTTATCCAGCTCAGCGGATAATTTGAAAAGCATTTTATCGATATTTCCGGCAGCCTCACCGGATCGGACCACACCCAGCTCCATCTCCCCGAACACATCCGGAAAACGCGCCATGGAGTTAGACAGAGTGCCACCCTGTTTAAGATTATATGCGATGGTATAGAGAATTCTCGCAAAGCGCAGATGATCCGTCTTCACAGCCAATATATTGATGGCATTCATCACAGGAATTCCTGCATCAATCATGACAGCCAGCAAATGGAAGAAATACGCTTTCTCCTGGAGAGGCACGCGACTATGGTCAATCATGAAATCATCAATTCTGGTCGATATTCCTGAGGAACTATTGTCATAGAGACCATAAACCACTTGCCTGCGCGCATCAGAAATCACTGTCTTCTTCAGCAGACTGTCCAATTTGCGCTTATTTTCACTGATTCCAGTCATCGTAAATTATTAAATTCCAGTTTGATAATAAGTATCCATACTGATATTGAAATTCACTCTCGAGACGCCTTCTGTCTGCCCGAATTGCACAGTCACGCTCTTCACCACCAGTTTGCGAGGATTGTTCTCCAGACCTTTCAGAAGTCGCATTAGCTCTTCCTCTCCGCCAGTCATGCTGAGATTGATAGTCGCTTTCTTGATAGCTTCCTGAGAATTCACTGGGATGGAGAAACTGATACTGCTGAGATTCACATCATTATCCTTCGCTATGGCACTGATCTGATCGATAAGCACATTTTGTTCAAGTTTCTCGGGGATAGAAGCAAGCACTGTCTGCTGGGTAATTTCCGAAGCGCCCGACAGCTTCGCGCGCGCGTCAGATAAAGTTTTCAAAGTAGTTTCAATTCCGGATTTCTCATCCTGTCTGGCCTGTTCGGTCACTTTCAGAGCGGACTCCGCGTCCCAGTTCGGCTTAAGCCAGAACACTCCGACTGCGAGCACCGCCAGCACGAGCAGCAAACTGATTAACGGTGATTTTTTATCTTTTTTCATGACAGTGATATTATTTGTTTTATATTATTTTGTGGGAACTTTCGGAGCGTCAGACTTCACAGCTACCGGAACTTTAGTCGAATTCACTGCGGGTTTCTTCCCGAAATTCAGCTCAGCTGTCCCGGTCTCAGGCTTCTGATATGTGAGATTCAATACGAAGCTCAGCGTACTTTCGCCAGTCTCTGTCTGTCCTTTCGAGATGCTAGGCACATACGCATCACGGAAGAAAACGCTATTGTTGAAGCTGGAAATCAGTCCGGACACAGCGTCAAACGGAGGCACGCCTGCTGGCTCAGTCACCATATTCAGAGCAATTCTTCCCATCTCAGAACCTGAATAAGAGATGACATTCACTGCACGCTTACCGCCGGAATCCGCAGGCAGAAGCTTGTTCACTTCACCTATGACTTCCGACCAGCGAATCTCACTTTCTTTTATCTTACCGAGTGTATCCTGTGCGTTCCGGCTCACTTCGACTTTCTGATCTTTGAAATTTGCCACTTGTGTCTTCAGAGCGGTGATATCCTGATCGAGCTGATTGGTACGAGCCAATACACTGCCTTTATCGAAGTAGAGGAAAGTTCCGGCAGCGGCAGTACCGATGAGAGCAATCAGCAAAATCGCTTTCATGAATCCTCCACCACCTGCAATTTTCGCATTACTGTTGTCATTGTCAGAGCCACCTGATTCTGCGGGAGCGGTGACATTATTGGGATTATCTATTGCCATATTTGCCTTATTAAAGTTTTAATCCTATTATTCTAGCACAATTCAGCCCAAAACACCACACCAAGGTCAACATTATGTCCACAATCAAAATTAATCAGGAATTCAGGTGCAATAAATGCGGACATCCTAATCCCCCGGCAGACAAGACCTGCCGCAATCATTGCCGGCATTGTCTGTATTCTCTGCATGTCGATGCCGAGCTTCCTGGAGACAGGGCCAGCGACTGCCACTCTCTGATGGCTCCGCTAAGGCTGGACCAGAACTCCAAAAAAGGTTTTATTATACTGCATAAATGCATAAAATGTGGCAAAACTATCCCCAACAAAGTTGCCGATGACGACGAAACCGAA
>CAIOIA010000068.1 GCA_903858295.1 uncultured Candidatus Peregrinibacteria bacterium
GATATTCCAGACATCGATCATCAAATATTTCTTTACAACCCTGTTTCTATTCGTCAGCTTCCTCAGCCTGAAGATAGAATTCTTTCACAGGAAATCCACCATCAATCCCCTACTAATTTTGGGCTTTCTCATAAGCTCCACACTAATTATTCTCAACTTCTAATACATGTATCCAGTACTCATTCAAATAGGCCCCATCACCATATATTCACTATGGATGATGCTGGCTCTTGCCATCTTCTGCACATTGCTAATCATAAACAAACTTTCACATTCCAGAATGGTGAAGCTGAATTTCCTCGCAGAAAATAGTTTACTGATATTTTTCTGTGGACTTATCATGTCACGCTTCGTATTTATTCTCTATAATCTAGGCTATTTCTGGGAGAGAATTACATCCGGCAATTTCTTCGAATTGCTCTATATCTGGGACAAAGGTCTCTCTATCTGGGGAGCTCTTATCGGAGTATTCCTCAGTCTATATATACTCGCCCGCCGAGCCAGAGAAGACGAACTGGCCTGGCTAGATATAGCGACGGTCAGCGCTTTATTTGGGGCAATATTCGTAAATATCGGCAGCTTCCTCGATGGTCGCAACTACGGTATACCGACAAGCCTACCTTGGGGCGTCATCATCGAGACATCACAATACGCCATCCCCATACATCCGGTACAAGTCTATGCAGCCATTTATTGCGGACTCTTAGCCATAATCCTCTTCCAATTCTTCAATTCGAACCTGCTGAAAAACAGCGGTATAATCGCTTTGACCGGAGCCACTTCTTATTGCCTTTTCCGGTTTCTGGAAGAGTTCTTGCGGGGCGACGAGGCAAATATGCTGTTCGATACCATCAGAGAAGCACAGATTTATTCATTTTTAGGACTTTCCTTGGGAGCATTTCTCCTGTATAGGTATTTTAGAAAAATTAAACAAGACCACACTTTATGATTCAAGCATTAATAGACTTTCTAGGTTATTTCATTGAATTCAATCCACCTGTCATATTTCCACTCCAGAATATTCTCTGGGGAATACTGATAGTAAATCTCATACTGGCCATAGCGCTATTCATCAAGACTCGCATGACCACAGACAAGAAACTGAAAAAAGTACTGAGATCTTACGACACGACTCTGATCACTATCGAGATACTGCTAACTCTCAATCTGTTATCACGACTAAATCGCGTAGCAGTACTCTCCATGCGCCTCTTCACATTCATACTTATCGCCTGGATGATTTACAGCTATGTGAAGATAGGTATGTCATTATTCCGCAAACCGGTACAGATAAGTTAGCCAGATAAGTTATACTGAGAAGCTAAATATCCAAATCCATAGCCATTAATCTGATTTTGGTAGAATGATCAGGACTGTCTGTCTGGATTTTCTCCAGATAATAAACTCTTCCATTCTCACCTAGTATCATATCCATTATTTGAATTTTCCCGAACATAACCCTGACATTGGTATAAAGCGTATCAGCGACGTACAGAGTGCCGGAATTCTCCCATAGTAGCTGACCGGCAGATTTAGCTTTATTCAGGGCAAAACCACGGAGATTGCTATCCCCTGAAAATCGTCCAATCAAAGAACTTTTCTGACTGCTCTCATCATATCTCCATAGCTCGCCTCTCTTATTCATAATCAGCAAATGCCCCATACCATCATCCAGTGGTTTCTGAGTGACGTCCTTGGCCACCAACGCTAGATCAGCACCAGTATACTGATATAGTGAGCCAGTCTTCTCGCCAGTCTTGGTAATCAACATATATCTTTTTCCGTCTACATCGAAGTCCTTCACATCCGATATCTGCTCGCCCAAGAACTCCTGCGCAAACTTCACATTCTTCAAATTCAAATCAAAAACAGCTACCAGATTTCCAGCTCGATATATCCACTGATCGAAAGCATAGACCAGAGCAGGATGCGCATTCAGAGGCTTAAGTAAGCCATCAGTCAAATCCAGCAAATAACGTTTCCCGTCCGACCAGGTCAGCAAAGCACGTGCATCTCTCACTTGAATTGTAGGAATGCCGTCAAGTGGCAATTCTACTTTCGTGGACTCAGCTTCACTGAAATTATCAGACAATTCCTGAAAGCTTAGCGTCTTTCCACTGATCTTGAAGAAATATCCATCTCGTAGAATATATGAACTCTGCAAATCATCAGTCTCTATAAGAATTTTACTGATAGAATGTTCGTCCAGTGGATATAGAAGCACGTCATCTATCTTTTCTATGATATTCTCTCTCACAGTTATCTGTCTGTCCCACCCCCAGTACCCGGGTCTCATCACTGACAGATCATATTTACCGGGAAGCACATTACTGACTACGAATGGCAGGCTTCCATCCAATTTACGACCGTCCAGAAGCACTTGAGCCTGAGTATCAGTGAAAGCCACATCTACAATACCAGTCCTTCTTATCTGATTACTGACGAAATCATAGTTAAATCCATTAGCGAGGAAAAGCACAAAGAAAAGCGACACTGCGAATAAAATCAACAATGTCGCCCGCAATATAAATAACTGCATATTACTCGCCATCTTTAGATGATGCTCATAATTTGATAAGTCACAACACCAAGTGGCGCCTTCACATCGACCTTCTCACCGACCTTGCAGTTCAGGAGAGAAATGCCTACAGGAGATTCATTGGAAATCTTCTCATTCAGCGGATCAGCCTCAGTGGTACCTACTATAGTATATTCGAAAGTTATACCGCTGTTTTTGCCATTTAGGGCCTTGATTCGGACTTTGTTTCCGAGCTGTACAGTCATCATCTTCGCTGTCTGGGCCTGAGCTGCTTTCTCATCGATGATCTGAGCATATTTGATTTGCTCAGTGAGTACCATGATTCTACCTTCTACGAAAGCCTGTTCATTCTTCGCCTCCTCATATTCGGAGTTTTCCGAGAGATCTCCATAACTGACGGCCTCTTTGATTCTTCCGGCAATTTCCTTACGCTTGGTATTCTCGAGTAAGTCAAGCTCTTCCTTCAGGACCTCAAGTCCTTCTCGAGTGACCAGAGTCACTTTGCCGTCCTGCCTTGTAGCAGTAGCTACTTCCAGAGTGGAAGTATCAATCATCGGTGGTCTTACAGGTAACTTCACCTTACTGGCAGGAGATTTAGCCTGTGGCATTGCTTTCTTAGTAGGCTTGACCGGCTTAGCTTTTTGCGATTTTTGCGCCATGATTTTGGGATAAAATAATTAATTTGGTCTGATTTTAATACTTGTCGGATGTTCTTTCAATTTCTGCAGCACTTTGGCCTCTATCTGTCTGATACGCTCACGGGTAACATTGAATTCCTGTCCCACTTCCTCGAGAGTATGCCCCACGCCATCCTTCAGCCCGAAACGCATCTCGATGATTTTCCTCTCGCGGGGAGAGAGATACTGAAGCATTTCATGAATATTTTCTTTGATCAGTACCCTGTTGGTCGCTTCGGCAGGGAGTATAGCATCATCATCCTCGATGAAATCTCCAAGCTTACTATCTTCCTCAGTACCCACAGGCGCTTCCAGAGACACGATATCCTGAGAAATTTTCAAAATATGCTTAACTTTCTTTACATCCATATCCATCTCGGATGCGAGCTCCTCTACGGCAGGCTCACGGCCTAATTCCTGTACAAGTCTTCTCTGTGCATGAGTAAGTTTATTGATCGTTTCCACCATATGCACAGGTATGCGGATGGTTCTGGCCTGATCGGCGATAGCGCGTGTGATAGCCTGACGAATCCACCAAGTGGCATAAGTCGAGAATTTGAAACCTCTATCCGGATCGAATTTCTCTACCGCTCTGAATAGACCGATATTTCCCTCCTGAATCAGATCGAGGAAAGACAAACCTCTTCCGATGTATTTCTTGGCAATACTTACCACCAGACGAAGGTTCGATTCAGCAAGCTTGGATTTCGCGGACTGCTCGCCTTTCTTGATACGACGAGCCAAGTCAATCTCCTCTTTACCGGTCAACAGATTGATCTTACCGATTTCACAGAGATACAGACGAATCGAATCATTGGCTATCTCACGGAGTTCCACAGTCTTCTTCTCCTTGGCCGGAGCGACTACAGGTGCCGCAATCTCCTCCCCTTCAGCGTTACGTAGAAGCGGCTTAGCCTGAGGCAACATCTTCTCTTTCGCATCTATCACCTCTATACCCAGGTCCATGAAAAGCCCCATAATCTCATCCAAGAGCATGATATCATCCTCAGCTTTCGGCATGGCTTTCAAAAGTTCCTGATGAGTGACGAAGCTATGCTCACGCCCCTTCTTCACGAGTTCTCGTACCGCTTCCGGAAACTGCTGCAACTTATCATCTGACGGCTGCGCAATAAATTTTTTTGTTCGAGCCATTGCACCAAATTTTAATAAATCTATCTAATTGATTTTGTTGATTTCATTCAGCTTCTCCAGGACTTCCTGCATTTGACTTGTATCTCTGGCAGATTCTGCGAGTTTCAGTCTTTTCTGCAAATCACTTCTGAGTTTGCTGAGATTCCCCAGTCGTATCTTCTGTACGAGATCCGTCATAGCCCGCGATATCTGATCATCAGGCATTCCGGCGTACCTCTCCTCAACATAAAGAGACATCAAACCGATACGGGTTTTGAGCTCCTCATCCCAGGTAGAGACAATCTCCAAAACAGCTTCCTGATCAGTACCGTGTGGATTATACTTACTACAAAACTGCTTGTAAATAGCTTTCAAACTATCCGAAAAATAGTCTTGCGACAAATCAATTTTCGTGTCGGCGAATAACTTCGGAAATTGGAAAATCAGGCCGGTCAGCAAATCTTCAGGATCGTACTGCTTGTTCACTTGATCTGACTCCAAAGCCATCTTCGCAGGGTGAGAATCAGCAAATTTCATAACATTCAGCTCATCATAGATCTGTACCTCCGGCACCAGTAAATCTCCGGCTAATTTCCTGACATATAGATCTTTCTCCACAGAACTTCGTAGTCTCATGAAAAATCCGGCGAATTCTGCCAGAACTTTTTTCTTACTGGAGATATCTGAGAGATTATGTCGACTAAGTAAATCTTCATAGAAGAAATCAGTGAACATTCTCGCCGAGTCAGCCATTTCTTTCAATTTTCCGTGAGTATTCTGTACAAATTCCGCAATGTCTTTACCACTGGGAAGAGTGAGAACTTTCACAGTGAAATCGAAATCCTGAGTAATCTCGAAGCTTCTTTTCGCCGCTTCCCGCCCGGCATTATCCATATCGAAGGACAGAATCAATTCACTGATATACGGCTTCAGATTGGTAAGATGCCTCTTCGTCATGGCGGTACCATTCACCGCCACGCAATTCTCAAGCCCATCCTGAAATGCAGCCAGGAAGTCCATATATCCCTCCACCACGACCACCTTCTTACAGGCTTTGATAGCCGTCTTGGCCTGATAGAATCCATACAGCAGCTGATTTTTCTGATAGATGGGAGTCTCTGGCGAGTTCAGATATTTGGGTTCCTGATCAGGCAGAGAGGCCCTCCCTCCGAATCCTACCACACGCCCCAGGCTGTCTTGAACCGGGAACATAATTCTTCCGCGGAAACGGTCATAAATCTTATTCATGGAAGTGTCTTTCGCCAGAGCGAGACCGGCCTGAAGTATATGAGCGTGGCTGAATTTCTTCCGGAGCAGCATCTCATGCGTCTGCCCATAAGAATCAGGAGCATAGCCCAGCTTAAATCTTCGGATTGTATCATCGCCGAGTCCTCTTTTTCTGAGATAATCGAGAGCGCTGGCACCCGCCTCACTCCAGAGAGTCTCAGCATAGAAGTTGGCAGTTTCCTCATGAATTTCGATGAGAATTTCTTTCTCGGATTTTTTTACAAAATTCTTGGCCGACTCCTTCTCCAGCGTCACGCCTGTCTTCTCAGCCAATATGCGAAGTGCTTCAGGGAAATCCACATTCTCCACCTCCATCATAAACTTAAACAAATCCCCGCCCTTGTGACAACCGAAGCAGTATGCAATCCCCTTATCCGGACTGACTATGAAGCTGGGCGTTTTCTCAGCATGAAAAGGACATAGGCCTTTCAGACTTTTTCCAATTCTCTTGAGTACCACATACTCTGAGACCAGATTTTCTATATTTAGTCTGGCCTTGATTTCAGCTACTGAGTCAGTCATGAAGCTTCTCTAAATTATTATTTGACATCTGGATTACCGATTTCCTGCCATAACTTTTATTCCTTTTTTCTATTTTTTTCAACCTCCATCACCACAATCACGAAACCAAGTATAGCCATAGTGGCGAGAAGAGCTATGATAGCCCAGATTTTCTGCGTGCTACTGAGAAATACCGCCATCAGACCAAACACAGCCGCTACACTATATATCACTATAAGAGCTTTGCGCTCTGACAGCCCGGCATAAAGTAGTCGATGATGGAAATGCCGCAAGTCACCCTTGAGCGGAGATCTACCGCTCAGAAAACGCCTGACTATCACCCAGAAAGCATCGAGTATAGGCACACCCATGACCAGGAAAGCTGTAGCAATTTTACCACCTGCATAGATAGCCAACGCGGCAAGAGTAAATCCCAAAAACATACTTCCGGTATCACCCATGAGTATCTTGGCCGGATAGAAATCATGAAACCAGAAAGCCAGCACTACCATAGCAAGTATCAGAGCCATCGCAGCTACTGAGGTCTGATCCATGGATTGAAGATCCGGACGCATACTGATGCCGAAAATAGTAAGAGCAGCAATCAAAGTCAAGCCTGAGGGCAGCCCATTCAGACCGTCCACCCAATTCATAGTATTCATGATAAGCACTACCCAGAGCACAGTAGCGATAAGAGAAATAATCGCGAGACTCCAGCCCAATCCAGGCAAATTCAGATTTATAGAAAGCAGATCCAGCTCTCCACCGAAAGGATTCGGCAGACTGCGAATCGCCACACCACTCAGGAAAAGTCCGCCCCCGGCCACCACCTGTACCCCCAGCCGCAGCACGGGACTTAGCCCCCGCCTATCATCGATGAAGCTCACGCCAGCCACGAGTAGCGCACATAAGAGTAACCCGATAATTCCGGCATCAAGCGGCACCCAGATCAGCACGCTGATCACGAAAGCCGCCACTATAGCAATCCCTCCATAATAAGGTATGGGAGCCCTCTTCAGGCCATATTTCTCAGGTCTATCCAGCAGTCCCAGCCGCGGAAAACACTTCAACGCCAGCCTCACGGCCACCAGCCCCATCACCAAACTACACAAAGCTATCAACCAATAATTCATAAATTCAGTGTTATTGCCTAGACTATATGCAATTTCACCCCGTCCCCACAAGTTCACACATCACGCTACAGTTGACAAAACGCATCCACTCAGTATAATCACCACTCTCACAACTCCAACTACAACTCCACAACTCTATGAAAAAACTCGACTCAACGTCCCCAAAGCCAGGCATACTCAGAAGAACTCTCAGACGTCTGAGCAAACCTCCTGTCATGGCGACCGTCGCAGCTATAGGCATACACGGCTGTATTATGGAAGATGCAGTCTCTCATCTCGCCCGCAGGACGGGGCTTGAAGCTGTGATGATTCTCACTAATCAATCCAAACAATCGAAAACCATAATTCGTCATGACTTCGCTCTGACAGAAGAGAGAAAGCTTCGCCGCCAAGACGCCATGAGCAAGAACCGACCAGCTTATGACGAATTTATACGAAAAGTTACGCCGGTACTGGATGGCACGCTAGCCTCTGCTGACCGACTGCACGGGGATTTCGCGATAGAGAAATTATTCGCGGATTTCGAGAAGCTGACGCTGGGAGTGAATCCACATACTATTCAGCTCGCCGAGAGCAATCTGGAAAAAGCATTTCAGGATATAGATGAAGAGAGAGCTGGCGGCAGCATCACACGAGACATACTACATTTCACTCTGGACAGGATAGCACCTGGGAAGACATTTGAGATCACACGCAGCTCAGGATTCGAATCAATGGCTCTGAATTTCACTCCATTCAGCCAAAATTGCGATGCCAGAAATACAATTCTTTTCATAACTCTTGCTCATCTGGATCCACAGGCATTACGACATACATATATACAACAATTTGCGGATCATCTCAGAGTTATCTACGATCTGAATGGCATAAAATATATACTCGAGACTGGGGTAAACCGTTTTCCGGATGATGTCACTCTGAAGAACCGCTCTGCTCTGATACCAGCTGCGGGATATATGTCATATCGCATCACAGGAAAAAGTCTCAGCCGGACGCCGAATATCTGACTCCGAAATTATTACAGGATTTCATGGACGAAAGGGTAGTAAATAAATTCATCAACCCAAACGGAGACATAGATATATTCATCCGAGATATAGATGTGGATCTCGCGCAGATAATCGCCAAATATCCTGAGAGCAGACTAAATCTCCCTTACCTCCCCCTGCTCAAACCAGATATAGCCGCTCTGCTTCGCAGAAAATCACCACAGAATTATGCGGGGCTGAAAGTACTCACACCGAAGACGGCTTCAGCACTACGAGGCAGCGGTGA
>CAIOIA010000069.1 GCA_903858295.1 uncultured Candidatus Peregrinibacteria bacterium
ATTATCCCAAATATACTGATGTGGACGATAAGATTATTTATCATCAATGCAGGATGATGTTGAAAGATTTTGCTTTCGTGAGTAAGAGGGTTAGTTCTGAAGAATTTGTAAAAGTAAGGGAAAGGCGTTTGGTACTAGAGAAATATCAGATAGGTGCTTTGAGAATAAGCAAACCTAGGAATGTGGATCTACGTTATCGTCTAATTGAAGAGGTGGAGACTGGTAATAATGGCAATGGCGTTAATCCTAAATATGGAGTTGTATATGAGGGTGAAGGGCTGGAAGGGTTTAATGCTAATTTGGATTTTGCTTAGGTTGCTAAGTTGATGGGTGCGGGTGATCGAAGTGAGGTGGAACACCAGGGGAAGAAATATTTGGTCTATCCAGTAGAGTTTGCGAAGTTTAAAAGAGTAACAATGCAGGTGGAAAATGTGCAAGAGAATACTTCTACAAAGTTATTGGAAAAAGTGATCAAGGTGATGGAGGTGTTGGTGTATGCAGGCCAAAATCAGTATATACACGCGAAGGATGAGTTGACCAGGCTTCTAAGTGAGACCAGAGGTAAGGAAGTCAGCGATGAAAACCGATGGTTGGTGGTGCCAGCAAACGAAGATGATTCAGAGTTTCTGAAAAGTTTTATGCTTAGAGATCATGCCAGGGAGGTGGTGAAGCTAGATGATAAGCGCGCAGGCGTGGTCATTACCACAAAAAAGATATGTAATGCCGGTCGCACCGACTCATCAAAATTGTTTAAAAACAATCAATCGTGGACGGTTTCGAAGAAGTATAGCTGGCTGGCGAGAAAGCCAGGCTCTAAGTCTCGTCGTAGACTCGCACCTAAAGATGCGGTGCGTTACGATGCGGTGCTAGAGACGCAGGCCCAGAGTCTGGAGGATTTGTTGATATATAATATCTCGGATTATGCTCCGTCTTCCCATACTGTATATCGGTCTCAACGGGCTTGGAAGTTGCTGGATATTTACTTCAATCCGCAGGTGTGGGGGGATAAGTACCGGGAATATTTCAAGAGGGGATATAAGGGTGATAAGCAGCTTTGATTGTTTGGCGGTGGGTGTGTTAGTATGTCTGCGAAAATAAACAGAATTATTTCGCATGGGACTGAAGCTGCCAAATAGAAAGGTTTTCGCTGCATTGCTTTTCGCTTTATTGTTTGTCGGAGCAAGTTTGCCAATTCTTTCTTATGGTGAGTCTATCGAGTCAGGTACAGAAGTTGTATTGAATTTACGAATTGTCCCTACCTCTCTCGTCCTGACACCAGGGACTATGTCTATCGACGAAAATGATGATCCTCGGCCTTTCACTCTTATGGCATATTATGATTATCCTTTAGCTCCCGAGCCTATCCTGCCGAAGGATGTTACGGCTGATCCTCTCACTGAGTGGTCTTCATCAAACGACGCAATAGCAATGGTGAATACGATAGGAGTTCTTACGCCTGTAAGTGATTTCGACACTACCGCCATATCTGTGCTGATATCCGGAACTTATGGTGGGGTGACGGCTACCTCTACGGTTACTGTTACAGGAACTTTGCCTCCGCCTCCCCCTCCTGTCCCACCTACTCCAGAGCCATCTAGAGGTGGTGGTGGGTCGCCGCGAGACTGGGGTGTGCCGGTGCCGCCAACGGCTACACCGACAGTCCCGCCAACGCCACCTGCTACGGTGCCTGAGGGGACGCCTGTCCCGCCTAGAACGCCATCTCTACAGGATTATGTCGCGCCTCCAGTCACAGGTGGGCAGGCAAATCGTGTTCCGATTAAAGAGTATCCAAGAGTGATACTTGGACAAGAATATTCTCCTTATTTGCCATTAGAGAAGCCGGTTAATCCGAGTGAGATTGTGGCTAAGCCTAAGCCGTCTGTGGGGCCTGCTCCGTCGACTGAAGTAAGGGTGACGCGTGCGTATGTGGCGGAAGCTGTTGTGGATAAAATGAACGTTTTGGGGTTCAGGAAATCTCTGCTCGATAGATGTTATGCGGATCTGGAAAATTGTACGAATATTTTTCGAATGAATAGTAGTTATAGTGGCATAAAACTTGATCTGAAGGATTTGAAATTGTTTCCGGATGTGAATAACACTCTACAAAAAGATAAGATAAATAAACTGGCTTTGCTCGGGATATTGAATGGTTATTATGGCATAAAGACAAGCCCCTTCCTCCCTAATAAATCTATATCGAGAGTGGAAACTCTGAAAATATTGACGACTATTCTGATGAATTTGCAGAAGGGAAGTCCGGATTATGCACTGAGTGGTTTCGATTATGGTTCGCTTTTCTATCAGGAGGTTTATGTGGCTTATTTGTCACTTAATAAGGCGAAATTTGCTTCTAATTTGTTTGTGAAAATTGCTCATGCCTTCGAAGGCGAGGCTTGGAATTTGATAAAATCCCAGAAGACTCTTTTTGCCGACATACGTCCTGATCTTTATGAAGCGCATTGGTATTATCCTATCGTATACAATAAGCTGTGTGACCTGAAATTGATTTCCTGTGTGCCTGGGGCCATGGCTTATCCCGACATCTCTCCAAGCGCTGCCGAGGTCGGTAAGTATATTGATTTGTTTAATAAGTATATTGACGCACATCACCTGGGAGAAGATTCTGGCCTAGATAGTGATAAGGATGGTCTTCTGAATATTGATGAGAATGTGGTGTATATGACTAGTCCGAAGGTGGCGGATACAGACGGTGATAAGCTCGGTGATGGAGATGAGATAAATAGGTATAAAACAAATCCGAATGTAGTGGACACTGATCAGGATGGCTTGTCTGACGTGGATGAGGTACGTAAATATAAGACAGATCCAAATAAGTTCGATACTGATGGGGACGGTTTCGCAGATGCAGAGGAGGTTAAGGAACGAAGTGATCCGTTGAAGGCAAGTTCTAAGCCTGAGGATATAAATAATAATCATGTCTCAGATAAATGGGAGTCTGGATATAATGTGCGAATTAAGAATGGCTCTCAGGATACTGATGGGGATGGAGTGTCTGACGTGCTCGAATATAGATATGGTACTGATCCTACCAGAGTGGACAGCGATATGGATGGCTATACTGATTCTGAAGAAATACTCGATATGTCATCTAATCCAATTGATGCAAATGATCCTGGAGAATTATCGGATTATCCTGTGATGATTAGTAATTTCCAGTATGGACAACTGGTGACTGAATCTATGCCTCTTATAAAAGGAATGGCTAAATCAAGCCACGGAGACAGTCAGGTCAAAGTGCAGATATTACTGCGCAATGAATTCGGCAGTGAGTTAAAGTTAGGTGAAGCTGTGACCGACGCTAAGGGGAAGTTTCTTTTTATCCCTGAGATAAATATCAAAAATGGTACTTATTTGTTGGTAGCAAGGGAGATAGATAAGAGGCAGGTGAGACTTTCTGATCCTATTAAAATAGTGATTGATTTGAACTCAAAGGTCGCTCAGGCCAAGCTTGCCAAGCTTGGAAGTACCTCAATTAATGATGATGTGTTAGTAAGTGGTCTGGTTCTGAAAGTTGACGCTAAAGATGGTCGACCCGTACTGTCTGGAACTTTGAGTGAGTTCGGCAGTAAAGTGAATGTGACTTGGCAAAGCATGGTGATGTCTTCGGTTCTGATGGTAGATACGACTGATGGATTCTTCAGCGTGAAAGCGCCTTATCTAGCGCCCGGTAGACATACTGTGTATGTGCAGACCGTAAGAAAGAGAGACAATGCTCTTAGTCAGACTTTGAGTATTAGTTTTGATTTGAGTTTATCACCTTCGAAAGAGCTGCCTGGAGGAGAAAATGTGTTGGCCGCAAATGCCCCTGGTACTGTAATTGGTGGAGCTTTGTGGTGGCAAAATTGGTTGATTTGGGCGGGGGGAGCGCTCTTGGCTGTCTTGATGACAATCTGGATATGCTGGCTGATCTTGCGACGGAGAAAAGATAAATAGTCGGGAGATGTTATAGTGGTTTTCCAGCCCAGAGCTGAGTGAAGTAGAAGATGGCAGAGATGTTCAGCATGATATTTGTGAGCAGAAAAAGTCTGTTTATTTTTTTGTTTGTGAGGCTTAGTAGTGTCCATGTCAGGACGATAAGCAGACAGTTGATAACAGGGTCGGGGATAGGCCAGAGCACTGTGATAAGCAGGCTTGTAATGAAGGCTGCGCTGCGTTCGAGCTGCATCCGGATGCTTGGTTTCTTGATTGTCCAGTATTGAAAAGTCCTCTCCAGATGGGTGCTGATGTTGTTAAGAGTAAAGTGGATTTGGTGTTTTTTGTCTGTTTTCACGTGTGTGATTAATAGTTTTTGTGGTGACTTAGCTGCTTCTTAATGAGCAGTTTATTGATATGGTTGGTTTTCTCAATAAGAAATTTCTCCATATCAAAATTGTATTCTACTATAAGGCTGGATGTGTGGTGGCTGCCGATGTGATAAGGCATGATGACATAGTTGGCTCCCTGCTCATATAATCTGAGGGCTTCGTCTATCTGGTGAGACAACACAATTATAATAGTTTCCGGGTTTAATTTCTGAATTTTGGATATGAGTAGTAGGTTTGTGTCCAGGTCTTTCGCAGTGGATATCACCATCTTGGTGTTTTGGAAGTTTATCTCGTCGAATGTCTCCGAGTTGCTTATGTCGCTATAAAGACAGTCGATGTATTGAGATGTGAGCTCCTGAATTATCTGTGGATCGTAATCGATAATGAAGAATTTCTTGTCCATTTTTTTGAAGCTTTCCACCAAAGCTGTGCCCATTTTCGCATAGCCAATAAGGATTATTTCGTGTTCCTGATGGTCGAAATTGCGGTGGCGGTCTATCTTGTGACCCTTTCTCTCGAAGATTGAGAGGCGCTGCTGTAGTAGCTGATATATTTTCTCTGAATATGAGATGAAGTATGTGGAGCCGGTGATTGTGATAAGCCCAACAATGGCTAGGAGAGATAGTGTGTCTTGAGTGAGGTGTCCAACTTTCATGCCAAGAGCACCAAGAATTAGTGAGAATTCACTGACCTGGCTGAAGTTTACGCCGACCTGGAAAGCTGTTTTCTTCGTGTATCCGAAGCGTCCCATGACAAATATAACTATGAGTGGGTTGATCAGGAGAACGAAGATGGAGAGTATGAGTATCGGTAGTATAAGGCTGGCCAGATCTGTGAATACTATCTGGGAGCCTAGTAATACGAAGAAAAGTAGTATGAAGAAATCTCGAAGTGGTCTCATCTTGGATGAGATCTCGTGCCTATATGGAGAAAAAGAAAGGGTAATGCCTGCAAGTAGCGCGCCTATTTCCACTGAGAAATTCATAAGATAGAAAAGACTCGCTATGGCCATGCACCAACCAATGGAGAATAGTAGAAGAAGCTCCTGTGATTTAGCTACTTTCTTCGTGATATAGGGTAGTATCTTAAGACTTATTAAGATGAGTATTGTGGTTACGCCCAGTCCTTTCAATAATGTTTGCAAGATTACAGAAGCGAGGTCTCCTCCGCGAGATGTGGCGGAGACAACCATAAGAAGCAACATAGCTACAAGGTCCTGAATGATAAGTATGCCGACTGTGATTTTCCCCGGTAATGACTCCAAACTTAATTTGTCAGTGAGTAATTTCATAATTACTACTGTAGAAGAGAAGCTGAGACCCACTGCGATATAAGCTGATGTGAGATTGTCAAAGCCGAAGATTTGGCCAAGTCCAAAGTAGAATAGTGATGTCAGAGTTATCTGTAGCAGGCCTGTAAGCATGCCTGATTTGCCCACTTCTCGGATGTTTCGGAGATTTAGTCCCAGCCCGACCATGAATAACAGGAAGCTTATCCCTATCTCAGAAAATGTGGTCAGGCCTGTGGAATTGTGTAGTAAATTCAAGAAATTTGGGCTCAGTAATATGCCTGAGAAGAGGTATCCTATCATGATCGGTTGGCGTAGGGCTCGCATAATTCCGCACATGATTAATGTGAATATTATGATTATGCTGAGTTCGACGAAGGCTTGATTCTCCATTTGTTTTATTTAATCATGTTATTCTAACATATTTATTGACAAAAAGCAAAATAGGCGTAAAGTCTTGGGCATGGAAAAAGCTTTAGATAATACAATAATTCGAGCGGCGGAGGAGGCCAGAGTTGACCCAAGGAACGCTGTGCTTTCTGCTGATTTGAGCAATGTTATGGGATGGGAAGCTGAGAATGATAATGTTGTAAACCCTTCGACAGAACGCGTCTCTGTCTATAGAATGTCGACATACTTCCAGAGCTTAGCCACTCGTCCTTTAGTGAGAGTGTTTAGTCCTCATGTTTATACTTCAGATGAGGTTGTAAGAGAGATCACAGGTTGGGTAATGGAAACTTGCCCGGAAATATTGAATTCAGCTGAATTTGCTGATCAGAATCAGTCTAATTCGAGTTATAATTCAAGATTAGCAAAGGCAATAAGGGGGTATATGGCTAGTCGCGGAGAGTCAGTCCCGATAAGCGCAGCGATGAGGTCAAAAATATCTACTTTAACAAGGTCGGAGACTTGGTTTGAGCATAGAGATAGATTGCAGGCGAGTGGATTCGAGGTCTACGGGAAGCCAGTAGGATATATGAGTAAATCGCTAGTGGATGATAAAGCTTACACCTCTGTGGTTACAAATATGCTCCAAGTAGTAGACGGAGTTCAGCGAAATGTGGAAGAAATGTTGGGTGTAGAAGGCCGCGAGAATGTCGGCGAGGCTGAGCTTCTCCGGTTGAAAGATGATTTAGATAAGTCCAGCCAAATATTCGATAGAGTTTCTGCTTATATGACTCCGGAGGAATTGGCGCAGATAGGTGATATGATGAAGCTGTTTAGAAGCAAGATATCCAGTATCGGGCAGGCTGCTGAGCATATAAAGGATCAAATTTTGCATGGTTCGTCACGAAAATGTGATCTAGATGTTGATATTGTGGCTGCTACCATGGATCCAGAAGTACTGAGAAAGTACGGCGTTTTTGTCTTCTATAGTGGCGATGGTGATTTTGGTAGAATGTATCGGCTTCTTGCTGATCAGGGGAAAAGAGTTGTGGTAGTTAGCCCTGATGCTTACCTAGCAAGGTCGGTGAAGACGATGGCCGCCACCGGCGAGGTGATTTGGCATAGACCAAATTTTGACGACAGAATCTGGAGATCTGTTCGCAAAGGTTCTGACAAATAATATTTTGTTTGTATTAACCTAGTTATAATTTTATCGCTTCCAGGACGGCTTGTTTGCCTTCGTTTGTCTCTGCGGAGAAGGGGATAATAGTGAAACCCTCCGGTAGAGAGTTTTGAAGATTTCGTAATTTAATGGCCCTGTCTTTGTTTTTCAATTTGTCGACTTTGGACGCGATGATGACGGTCGGAAGGCCGTGACCGTGCAGGAAATTGACTACATCTGCGTCGTTTGGCGTAAGTCCATGTCTGGAATCTACCAGTAGAAATATCTTCTTAAAGTCGTTAGTCGCTTCGCCCAAGTACCAGAAGATGAGTTCTTCCAGCTTCTTGCGTTCTTGCAGGCTTAATTTGGCGTAACCATAGCCCGGGAGATCGGCGAAATATATTTTGCGGTTGATGAGGAAGAGATTTACTTTCTTCGTCACGCCCGGAGTCGCTCCTGAGCGGGCAAGGTCTTTCTGGCTGGTGATGGTGTTTATGAAGCTGGATTTGCCAACATTTGATCGTCCGATGAAAGCGAATTGCGGAAGAGGGTATTCCGGTAGGTCTGAAGGAAGAAGTATGGAACGAAAATATTCTGCTGAGTTGATTTGCATGGTGTGTTAGGAGAAATTCAATAAATTTATCTTCTGTATTTGGTCGTTGTGGTAGAGAATGTGTACGTATGTTTTGGGTTTAGCCACTTTCTGCTTGTCGCTCATGAGGCGGTACTCTTCGCGCCAGGTGTCTGTGACTATTTCCAAGTAATCGCGAATTGGGTTCAGCTCATAATGAGCGAGATGTAGATGCCCCATAATGTAGGACTGCTTCCCAGGATATAATTTGGCCAAGTTCCTGAAGCGTTTCTTCATGAATTTCGCTTCATCGTGAATCTCCAAGCCATGCGCGAAGATGTGTTTAATCAGATTTATATATGGGACATTCGATACCGGATCTCCAATATGAATAATGAAATTTAACAAAAGGCCTTTCAGTATGAAATTGTGTGCTATTTTCTGCTTAGCTTTGCGAAATTCCGGGTAATTCTCGAATGCTTGATGGCGAGGATAAACTTTCTCTTCGTATGGGAATTGTTCTTTCAGCGCAATGAAATATTTAATTATTGCGACTGAGCCAATCGGAAGATTCAGCAGTTTCTCTTTGTGGTATGTTATGAATGGTTTTTGAGGGTCTATTTTGTAGAAATAATCCACTTGATGTCCATGCTCTACATGAATTTCACGGTTCTCGTAGTAGTCCCCGAATGTGACTTTCTTGTCGTCCCCCAGGCATTTTTGAAGGAGCTTCTGTACTCCCGGCCAGAGCAGATCGAAATCATGATTGCCAAAATTGAAATGAATTTTGTTTGGCGAGCGGGAGAGAAATTTGCGTAAAGCCTGAAAAACTTTTGGATAGCTGTCGATGATGCGTTCTGTCTTCCAAAGAGATATCTCTTCTGTGATATGGTGAGTGAATATTCCTTTGTATGGCATTTTCAGAAAATCAAAAGAGTCGCCATTCATGATCAGAATGTTTTTGCCGGGCTCATCAGTGATTTTTGCTATAAAGTTAAGTAAAGCCTCCTCGTCTTTGAAATCATCGAAGATATCCTTCTGGCCGAGCTCAACGTCGCTTATGATAAATATATTCTTATTGGTCACTGAGAGGTGTGGTAATTATAATGTTTTGAATTTTATCAAATTCCGGGAAGTATTGGTCGCCAATCACAAATCCTGTAGATGGGCCGCCGTCGAGATTCAGTAATGAGTGAATTCCGAGCGGCTTCAATTCTGGTGAGTTCCGGATCAGGTCTGCAAATTGATATAGTGTGAGCGATTTGTCTATATCGAGTATAGACTCTCTGTCGATAATTACAACCACTTGCCCGTCTTTGTCGATGCCTATAGCCGTGCGGTTCGCCTTCTTGGTGCTTTTGTCTGTGACGGCTAGATTGCCTTGTGAGTCAATTAGCGAAGGGCCGCTCTGAATGGCGAATTCTGGCCGGAGAGTCGTGGAGAGCTTCTTGAATTCTGGATATGTATAGAGTTTTGGCTTGTGTTGGCTGTTAATTGTGAATATGCCGTCCAGCAGGTCGGCTTTTACTAGAGGTGCGAGCTCTTGCTGCCCTGATATGAGCAGACCTGTGGGCGTGAATTTCTCCGAAAAGAAGCTTCCGTTGAAAG